>CAVHDN010000273.1:0-3276 GCA_963634315.1 Flexilinea sp.
TAGTAGGAGCGCTTCGCCGAAGTGCGACCTCAGCAGCGTTGGTCGCAGTTTGTTTTGGTCGCAGTTCGGAGAACTGCTCCTACTAAGTTTAGCACTGTTTTTCAACCCTTTCAGAAACGGATAATCAAAAAAAAAAATTGTTAGAAGCCTACAGCTCGAAGTTGTCGAGAAGTGTGCGCAGGGCGAATATGCCCAGATGGTTGCAGTCAAGCTTTTCCACCTCACGCAGATAGCGCACGGCTTTGTCGCGGCGACCCAGTCCGAGATGGCCGAGGGCAAGCATGTACTTACAGTGTATCTCGTTGGCCTTGTCTAACGAACCCTCCCAAATCTGCAAGTCGGGCAGCGACACAGCGAAGTAGTCCATCACTACATGGTCGAACACGTGTTGCTTACCATAGTTAAGCAGTTTGTAGAACCGTCCGTTGGCCTCGCCCTGTCGCCCTAAACGTTGCAGGGCCAGCCCCTGATAGAAAATCTTGTCGGGCTTGGCATCGTTGTAGTACGTGGCCGCGGCAGGCTCCTGCGGCCCCTTGGTGGCTTGCTCCCAACACTCCCGCGCTTTCTTTTCATTGCCCAAGGCACTGTGACACACGCCGAGGAAGTAGTGGAAGTCGTTTTCCTGAGCACCGTAGAGCTTGCCCTCGCCAAGGTTGTGCGGATAGTCGAGACACTGCTCCAGCAGAGGCAGGGCCTCAGCGTGGCGATGCTCTTTTATGAGTTGCTTGGCCAACTCCACACGCGCCAACTGATACTGTGCGGGTATCTTGCCTTCGCCTCCCTCCCAAGGGTGGAACGTGTGACTGTCTATGAGCGCCATGGCCTCGCGATAGCGGCCCAAGAGGTTGAGCAATGTGATTTGCTCCAGCAGCAGGTCGTCGCGCTGAGCTATGAGGTCGGAGTGGTTCTCCAGCAGTGCCAGTCGCTCGACGTGCGGACGGCCCATGCGCTTGTATAGTTGGTCAAGCTCCATGAGCACGCGCGCGTCGCTCTCGTCCAGACTGTAGGCCCGCTCCATGCACTCCACCGCCCTACTTGTGTCGTGGCGCTTGTTGAAATAAGCCAAGGCGAGGTTGCGCCATACGGTGGGGAATGTCGGGTCGAGCTGCGCACTCTTCTCCCACGCCTCCACCGCTACATCATACTGTCGTTTGTCGTAGTAGAGACAGCCGAGATAGTAATGGGCCTTTGCCCCCGAGGGGTTCTGCGCCGTAGCAAGGCGTAGTGCGAGTGCGGCATCGAGACTGTTGGGGAAGCAATAGCTACTGTCGGCGGCCTCACCCTCGGCGCAGCGCCCAAGATAGTAGTAGGTCATGGGTGTGGTGGCGTGGTTCTCTATGGCCAGTTCCCACACGCTCTTTGCCTCGTCGGTGCAGCCAGCGGCAAGATAGTCGAGGCCCAATTCGTCGTAGTTGTTGGCCATGCCGTGCATCATCTCGCACACAGTGTCGAGCAAGGACTTGTCGGCTGTCAAGAGCCATTGCTCCCAACGGCAACCATAGTTGAAGAGGTCGGTCTTGAAAGCCTCTTGGCACACCTCAAGAGCCTCGTCCTTGCGTCCCATCTTGCGCAGCACGGTGGCCTTGAGGGCAAGAGCCTTATGGTTGTGCTGTCCGAAGACAAGAGCGCGGTCGAGCTCGTCGAGCGCATCGTCGAGGCGTCCGTCGGCAAGGCTTATCTTGGCCGCCTCGAAATAGGCCGCGTCGGCTTGCGCCTTGCTCCATGTGGCTTTCCAGAACAGAGGGTAGGCTTCGCTCTTGCGCCCCTGATACTTCAGACAGAGCGCCAGGTTGTAGATGGGCTCACTGTCGTAGGGGTTGGGATTGCGCTTCTGTATGAGGGCCACAGCCTTGCGCAGGTAAGGTTCGGCCTTGTCGAAGCGTGCACGGCGAATGAGCCACAGTGCCATGGCGTTGAGGCAGCGCACGTCGCAAGGGTCGCGGCGCAGTGCCTCCTCGTAGTAGTCGGTGGCAGTGTAGGTGGCGTGTCGGTACTGCTCTATGTGTTGTCCGGTGAGGAAGAGTTGCTCGCATGTCTTCACTTCCTCGGGCAGTAGGGCAGCCTCGGCAGCTGGAGGAGTGGGGCGTATCTCGTCAGGTTCAGGAGTCCAAGAGAGCACCTCGCGCTCACTGCCGTAAAGCTCTTTGAGTATGGATACGCTATCCGCGGCCGGCTCGGTGGAAAGGCGCAGCACCTGTTCTGGCCTTACGTCGCACCATTGGTCGCACACGACACGGCCTTGGGAGCGAAGCACGATGCGCACACGCTGTCGGCTTGTGGCAAAGAGAAGGAACTCACGGTCGGTGACGTTTATGATGAGGTCGCGGCTCGCGTTCTTCACCACGCCCAGTTCACGGTAGGGCATGAAATACTGCGTGAACTGCTTCTCTTCGTAGGGCATGAGCCAAGAGAAGTCGGGCTGGTTTTCGGTATATACTCCAGCCATAAGTTCTATGTAGGGGCCGTCGCTGTCGGTGAGGTTGCGGTCCCACGCACGTCCGAAGTCACCGTTGCCCCATGTCCACTGTTTCTTGCCAGGCGAGAAGTGGTTGCTTGCCACATGCAACATGCCCGCCTGTGTGTCGTTCTCGTAGCCTCCCTCAAAGTTGAACTTGGAGTTTACGGCCATGTAGGACGTTGGCACGAAGATATCCTTGTAGTTGGAGATGTCAACTCCCGCCGAGTAGTCCATCTTGTAGTAGGTGCCTGTGGCTATAGGGAACGTGCTGACGGCTCGCTTGCCATGGTCGAACACTGCGTTGACGTCTTGCGGGAAGACACTCTGATAGGCATCGTTGACAGCCACGGCAGGGTTGGCCCACCAAAGGAAGGTCTGCGGCACGTCGGTGCGGTTGTAGAGCCTTCCCTTTATCTCAAGATAGGCACAGCCCGGGCGCAGTGTAAATCCCGCCATGCCCTTTTGGTGGAACATCTTTTCTGTCTCGCTCACCCACACGGTCACCGAGCCGTCGGCATGCTCCTCAATGGTGGAGTCGATGGGCAGGTAGGTGGAGGGACGATGGTGCTGCGGCCAGTTGAACTCTATGCCGCCGGAAATCCACGGACCGGCGAGTCCCACGAGGGCAGGCTTTATCACATGGTTGTAATAGACAAAGTGGCGCTGCTTTATCTTGTCGTAGGCCATCTGCACACGGCCGCCCAACTCAGGCAGTATCATCACCTTTATATATTCGTTCTCCAGCCAAACGGCTTGCCACTCGTGTGGGGTGGGCGAGTCGGATATTTTCTCTATCACGGGGTAGGGATAGACCACAC
>CAVHDN010000274.1:0-3236 GCA_963634315.1 Flexilinea sp.
TCCTTGTCGGCCGGCGCGCAGCCCACCACATGGGGCGGCGTGTCGTCATACCACCCTCCGTCGGGCTGTCCCATGCGGGCGCAGCTTGACACCACGACCGCAGCCAATGCGCAGCAACACACGCTGGCGGCCTTGTCTAGCATAGTGGTTAGAGCCTTGCCGCAGGTCATTGGCATGAGTTCATCGTTAGCAGTTGCTCCATCGTCTCACGGCTGTTGCTCAATCGCGGCACCTTGTGCTGTCCGCCGAGCTTGCCCTTTGCCTTCAGCCAGTCGTTGAAGAGGTTGGCGCGTGCCGTCACTATCTCGAGCGGCTGTAGGGTTATGTCCTTATAGCGTTTGGCCTCATAGTCGCTGTTAAGCTCCTGCAGACGGTTGTCGAGCAGGCGGGCGAACTCGGCCAAGTCGGCAGGAGGCGCGGCAAACTCTATGAGCCACTGGTGGCGGCATTTTCCTTTGTCGTCCATGAACACGGGGGCGGCGGTATATTCAAGCACACTTGCCCCTGTCTTCATGCAGGCATAGGCCAAGCCCTGCTCTGCGTTGTCAACGATGAGTTCCTCGCCGAAAGCGTTGATGAAGTGCTTTGTGCGTCCTGTGATGGTGAATTTGTAGGGATTGGTGGAGGAGAAGCACACCGTGTCGCCCAGCACATAGCGCCACAGACCGCACGACGTGGATATGACCATAGCATAGTTGCGGCCCGTCTCCACGCCCCACAGAGGGACTATGGTGGGATGGTCGGTGCCGAACTCGTCCATCGGGATGAACTCATAGAACACTCCGTAGTCGAGCATGAGCAGCATGGACTTGTCGGCCGGATTGCTTTGCAGGCCGAAGAAGCCCTCACTCGCATTGTAAGTCTCCATGTAGTGCATTCGGGGCGAGCGTATGAGTTGCTCATACTGCTTGCGGTAGGGAGTGAAAGCCACGCCTCCGTGGAAGAACACTTCGAGGTTGGGCCACACTTCTTCGAGATGGTCCTTGCCCGTAAGCTCCATCACACGGCTCAACACCGAGAGCATCCACGACGGCACTCCGCTGATGTTGGTCACGTTCTTGTGCATCGTCTCGCGGGCTATGCGGTCGCGCTTCACCTCAAAGTCCGAGAGCAGAGCCGTCGGCTTCTTCGGCACACGCACGAGGTTGGCCAGTGGGTTGATGTTCTCTATTAGTATTGCGCTCAGGTCGCCCACAAGACTTCCGGAGACATTGTAGTTGGGCGAGTGGCTTCCGCCGAGTATGAGGCTGCGGCCGTCAAACAGGCGGCTCTGGGGGTTACTCAGCAAGTACAGGGCCACGCAGTCGGCACCGCCTTTGTAGTGTATGTGCTTCAAGCCGTCGCTGCTCACGGGGATGAACTTGCTCTTGTCGTTGGTTGTTCCTGACGACTTGGCGTACCATTTCACGCGCCCGGGCCAAAGCACATCGCTCTCTCCGTGGCGCATGCGGTCGATGTCGTCCTTGAGTTCCTCATAGGTGTTTATAGCGTTGTGCTTTGCGAAGTCTTCATAGCCTTTAGTCGTTCCGAACAAGTGCTTGCGGCCGTATTCCGTGTCCTTGGCTGTGTCCAGCAGGCTGGCAAGCACCCTGCGCTGAAGTGCCTCGCCACCGTTCAAGTGCTGCTCAAGCTCTTTCTGGCGAGGTTCAAAAACCTTACTTATAATTCGGGTTAAACTCATTGCAAATGGATAGTTTAGGCTGGTCGTGATGTGTGTTTATTCGTTGCCGAAAGCCATGGCCTCGGCTTCGGCAATGATGTCCTCTCTCGTCGGTTCCTTAGGCTGGGCGGTGATGTCCGACAGGTCGAACTCGTCGTCCTTGGGAGCCGTCTCCGGCTTCTTGGCTTTCTCGGCTTTCCTGGCAGTCGCCTCCGAACGGGTCTCCTTCTTGACGGCCGGATGGGGCTGGCTGATGATGAAGTCGCTGCCCTCGTCGGTGTCGGGAACGGTCTGCACGGGCTCTTCCTCCATCTTTGTCCTGTTACCCTTGGCGGCAAACACGGCATCGATGAACTGCGGTTCGCGGCGGAGCTTTTGCAAAGTGAGCTTCGACGCCAACTGCTGGCTCTCCTTCTTGGAATAGCCCTTGCCCGTGCCGCCCTCAAGGCCCTCTATCATGGCGCGGTAGCAGAACACCGGACTGGTGTCGTTCTCCTTGTGGGTCTCCACGAGCTTGAAGTCGAGGCGCACACGGTTCTTCTGGCTCCACTCAATCAGTTTGCTCTTGAAGTTGACCTCCTTGTAGGCCACCTTGTCTATGTTTATCAGCTTGGCCAATATCTGCTTCTGCATGAACTCCATGCACGCTCCGTAGCCTCTGTCGAGGTATATGGCACCCACCAGAGCCTCGAAGGCGTTGCCTCCCATGTAGTTGTTGTGGGTGGTCACCTGACCTGACGAGAGCACCAGCTGGTTTATGCCCATTTCCTGTGCCAGCTTGTTGAGAGTGTCACGCTGCACGAGTTTGCTGCGTGTGTTGGTGAGAAAGCCCTCGCGCTTGCCCTCGAAATGGCGGAAGACGATGTCGCCCACAACAGCGTCGAGTATGGCGTCGCCCAGGAACTCAAGCCTCTCGTTGTTGAGAGGGCGGCCCTTGGCGTTGCGTCGCGACACGCTCTTGTGCATCAGTGCCAACTTGTAGTATTTTATCTGCCTAGGATAGAAGCCGAGCATCTGGTAGAGCGAAGAAAAAAGCTCCTTCTCCTTGCGGAAAGGGAGCCTTATTCGGTCGATGATGTGAAACTTGTCAATCAACATACTTCTTGAATATGACACAGGCGTTGTGTCCGCCGAAGCCGAAGGTGTTGCTCAGCGCAGCGCGCACCTCGCGCTTCTGTGCCTTGTTGAAGGTGAAGTTGAGGTTGTAGTCCATCTGTTCGTCGTTGTCGCCCTCCTCGTGGTTGATGGTAGGCGGCACTATGTCGTTCTTCACGGCAAGTATCGAAGCCATGGCCTCCACAGCTCCGGCAGCGCCGAGCAGGTGGCCTGTCATCGACTTTGTGGAACTTATGTTCAACTTGTAGGCTGCATCGCCGAACACCTCCTTTATGGCCTTCACCTCCGAGATGTCGCCCACAGGCGTTGATGTGCCGTGCACGTTAATGTAGTCTATGTCCTCTGGCTTCATGCCAGCGTCGTCAAGGGCGTTTCTCATGACGAGGCAGGCGCCGAGTCCCTCCGGGTGGGAGGCGGTGATGTGGTAAGCGTCGGCGCTCATGCCTTCGCCAGCCATCTC
>CAVHDN010000275.1:0-3203 GCA_963634315.1 Flexilinea sp.
CTTCTGCACCATAGGAGGACTGAAGATGAGGTTCATGGCCATGGGCGAGGCTGAGTTCGGAGCCATAATGGATGATGGAGCGGGCTTTGCGTGGGTAAACCATCAGCAGGCCAACGAGCGAGTGAAGAGGGCAAAGAGCGAGTGCAACGTGCTTGTGGTGCAGGTGCATGCTGGCGTGGAGCAGATTGAAGTGCCGCTGCCCGAATGGCGCCAGCGATACAGGGAGCTCATCGACCTTGGGGCCGATGCGGTGATAGGCTCCCATCCGCATGTGCCGCAGGGCTGGGAGACCTATAGGGGCAAGCCCATCGTTTACAGCACGGGCAACTTCTTCTTCGCCACCGACAGGCCGCATCCGCTGTGGCGCAAGGGACTTGTGGCCATCATCACCGTGAGGGGCGACCGCTCGCTGCGGCTGGAGTGCCTGCCCACATGCCGCGAGGGCTGCACGGTGAAGCTGGCCACCGACAGCAAGAGCACGGACTATCTCACGCGCTTGTGCCTGATGCTCAACGAGCCGCACTACACCGACACCGTGAACGGCCTGGCCGTGAGGCTTTGGAACGACCGCTACCGCCGCTACTACGAGAACGGAGTGAACGGCGTGGGGCGGCTGAACATCGTGCGTCTGCTCAAGTTCTTCAAGCGGCTCCTTACGGGACAGGCGCTCAACGTGCCGTTCATGCTGCACAACATCCGCATAGAGAGTCACTTGTGGATAGTGAGACGGGCGCTGAACCAACTGTACAAAATCAAATGAAAATTGAAGAATTTAAATGCACCGCTGGCGCAGTGTAGTAGGTGCAGATTTCCAAGATGCACCCTCGCGCTGAGGTCGCACTTCGGAGAAGCGCTCCTACCAGCAAGCCCGGAAGCTACGCAAACAAACCAATATTTCCATAAACCATGGACAAGACATTAAAGACTGACTGGCTGGCAAGCCGACCAGTGTTCTACAACGAGAAGACCAAGGCCATAAGCCACAACATAAACGACGTGATAGACCTCGCCAACCTTGAGTTCGACGGTGAGGGACTGTTCCACTACCTCAACTTCGGCTATTCCATACTCGGACGCACACCCGTGAAGCACGTCAGGTTTCTGTCTCCCAATTCGGAGGTGAGCGTCGGCGACGGAGAGCTGCACATAGTGAACCACCGCGACACGGCCATTGAGCACATGGACGAGTACCGCCTCTCTGAGGCTGATGTGGTGGAGCTGATGCACAGCAAGGTGAACGACTGGTGCAGCAAGGCCGACGGGGTGATAGTGCCCACAAGCGGCGGCTACGACTCGCGCCTGCTCAACTGGCTCATCGACGACAAGAGCAAGGTCAGAGCGTTCAGCTACGCTGCGTCGCGCAGACACCCTGAGGCTATGAAGGCCGAGGCTATGTGCAGGAAGCTCGGCATAGAGTGGCGCTATGTGGACCTCGGACTCTTCCACAACTACATGGGCGAGTGGGACAGGATGTTCGGCGCGTCAACCCATGCGCACGGCATGTACCAGATGGAGTTCTACCACCTGATAGGCCAAGAGGCCGCGCTCGCCACGCAGCCTGTGCTGTCGGGCATAGTGGGCGACCTGTGGGCGGGCAGCATAGCTCCGCGCAAGCCCGAGCGGCCAAGCGACATATTGGAACTGGGCTACACCCACGGCCTGGCCGCCGACGGACGGCAGTCGCTCCTGGCGCACACTGGCGAGGCTGCGGAGGCGTTCTTCGAAGCCAAGCGCCACCTGCTGGCCGACATGAAGGCGAGGGTGCTGGAGACGGTGAGGATGAAGATGATACTGCTCAACTATCTCGTGCGTGTGCCTCAGGCGCAGGGCCACAGCACATGGTCGCCATTCCTCCTCCCCGAGGTGGCCTTGGCCATGCTCAACCTGCCGCAGGAGCGGCGGCGGCACAGGTTGTGGCAGAGGGAGCTGTTCAGCAGGCACGGACTGGACCTTGAGCATCAGCACCTGAGGGCCAACCGCTGCGGACACATAGTGCTCAACGGCATGAGGCGGGTGCCGCTGCAGCCGCTGCGCACCGACTTGCTCCGCGAGGTGGTGAGGGAGGACTATGTGGAGTGGGTCAACGCCCGTATGCTGGCCAAGGGCCCATGGGCGAGTCTTTTCGACGACATCATGTTCACCCCCTACATCAAGGAGGTGCTGCGGAGGATGGGGGTGAAGCACGAGAGAATAGTGGCCTACTACGCCTATCTCACACTCAAGCCGATAGAGAACCTGCTGGTGAGGCGGGAGCAAATTAACCAATCATAAAACCCACAAACCATTTTTTAGAACGATGAAAAAGCGCGGAACACTGGTGCTCGTCCCCTTCGGAGGACTCGCCAACAGAATGTACGCCATAGCCTCGGCCTACTCCACTTGCCTCACCAACGGCAGCAAGCTGAGCATAGTGTGGTTCAGGGAGTGGGGCATGGGGGCCAGCTTCGCCGACCTGTTTGAGCCGCTCGGCAAGCCCGGCGTAGCCCTGCGCCAGGCCACGGCGCTCGACCGTGTGGTCAACGACCGTCCACGGCGCCGCAACCTCTTTGTGCCCAAACTCATGCAGAGGCTACTCTACGACCAGAGGATATATGAGGACAGCGTGTCGCGACTGCGCGACGGAGGCTTCAACTTCGCCCGGCACTATGCCGGCAAGCGCGCCTATATGGTCACGTGCATTGAGTTTGCCAAGATTGAGCCTCACGTCTGGGCAGAGCTGTTCCGCCCCGTGGGCCCCGTAATGGAGGCGGTGGAGGCCCGCACAAAGCTGTTCTCCGCCTACACCATAGGCATGCACATACGCCGAAGCGACAATGTCAACTCCATAAAGCAAAGCCCCACACGCCTTTTCGTGGAGGCGGGCAAGAGGGAAATGGCCGAGCACCCCGACCTGAAGATATTCCTTGCCACCGACAGCGAGGAGGTGAAGCGGGAGATGAGGAGCGCTTTCGGCCACCGCATCATCACCTCCGCCACGCCAGCCTCGCGCGACAACATCGGCGGACTGAGAGACGGACTTGTAGACATGTACACCCTGTCGCACACTGCGCTCATCTATGGCTCGTGGTTCAGCAGCTTCTCGGAGATGGCGGCAAAGATTGGGGGAAAGAAGCTCGTAGTGCTTAGGAATGGGAAAAACACCGAGGGGGCAGCTCGGAAATCTGCACCTACTACTACATTGGGTGCAGCTCGGAAATCTGCAC
>CAVHDN010000276.1:0-3192 GCA_963634315.1 Flexilinea sp.
GTCCATTGAGATGCAGAATGCTGTCACCTTCGACCAGGCAGTGGTTAATACCAATACCTCCGATGTCCAGGACTTGGATATTGATGCTTTTGCGCCTGAATACGTCGACAACATGGAGAGCGATAAGCGGGACACCATCGCCGCCAAAGCCGCCGAAGCTGCGCTTGCTGAAGAACAGAAAAAGAACGAAAGCAAAAAGAAATGATAATAGATGATATTGAGCAACGTTCGACCGAATGGCATCGTCAGCGGTTGGGGCATTTCACAGGGTCGAAGATTTCCGACCTTATGAAGACCGGGCGCAAAAAAGATGATCCTTGGAGCGAGACGGCCAAGACGTACATCTACCAAGTGGCGGGTGAGAGATTATTCTCCCCGGTTTTCCTGAAGGATGACAGTATCTTCGAAGATTACCTTGCCCAGACATCCTTCACAACGAAGGCGATGCAGTGGGGAACTGAGCAGGAAGATGCCGCCAAGAATGTTTACATGCAGATTCACGAAGGAGTTGAGATAGCAGAGGTATCATCGTGCAAGCATGATGACATTCCTTTCTTCGCTGCCTCTCCTGACGGTATCGTCTACGACCGTGAAGGATTGAAGTGTATCGAGGTCAAGTGTCCGAGCATAGCCACCCATATGAGATACTATGCAGAGATACATGATGGCGAAACGTTGAAGGCTGTGAAGCCGGAATACTATTGGCAAGTGATGGCAGAGATGAGCTGTACGAGCGCATCGTCCACCGACTTCATGTCTTATTGCCCATGGCTCACGAAGCCGCTTCACGTCGTTAATATCCCACGTAACGATGAGGATATCGCCATCATGGAGCAGCGTGTAATCCTCGCAAACAAATTCATTGATGAAATTATTAATAGATAAAGAGAAACAATGGCAGACATCTACGGAAAGATTATTGCAGTATTGCCGCAAAAGAGCGGCACATCTGCAAGCGGAAAAGACTGGTGTATCCAGTCATACGTGATAGAGACACAGGAACAATATCCCAAGCACCTCTGCTTCGACGTATTCGGAGCGGATAAGATTGCCCAGTTCAACATCCAACAGGGCGAGATGCTGAACGTGCAGTTCGACATTGACGCACGTGAGAAGGACGGCAGATGGTGGAACAGTATCAAGGCTTGGAACGTACAACGCGCACAACAGGTCGCACCTCAGCAGGCTCCCGGTACTTACTACCAGCAGCCGGCACAGCAACCGATGCAGCAGCCACAGCCTCAAGCACCGTTTCCCCCACAGCAGCCCCAACAACCCGTGCAGGCTACCTCCTATCAGCAGCCAGCCGTGCAGAATGGACAGCCCGCACCCACGGCCCCTCCAACAGGGACAGCAGACAACTTGCCTTTCTGATGCACTGCTTCAGAAAGTGAATACGATTAAGAATGCTTTTGATTGTGAATTGATACTATGTACTACAACTTAAAGGATGGCTTTGAGCTCGAAAAGTTCCGGGACAAAGTAAGAGAATTGCAGAACAGGCGGGCGATGGTTTCGCTAGTGGAGAAGAAGGCTAAGTCACTTCAACAGATGAAGTACCTACACCTCATGCTATCGTCTTTTGCGCTCCAATTCGGTTACACCTTGGAAGAGGTCAAGGTCCACTTCTACAAGTTGGTAGTGAATAAAGATATATTCGTTAGAGAGGGGGCGGATAAGTTCACTGGTGAGATATACACCTATTGCCGGTCTACCTCCACCCTCGACCAGGACGAGATGAGCGAGACAATAACCCGCTTCCGTTCATGGGCTAAAGATGAGGCCGGCTTCGACTTTCCTTCCTCCGACGAATATATCGCACTCCTTCACATCGAGCATGACGTTGAGAACAACAAGCAATATCTATAATATGATGTATGACGATACCCGATAATATCCTCGACCTTGGATGGCAGAAAACTTGTATCTACTTGTTCATTCGCCGCAAGTGTGGCAATGGTAGCCAGTGTGATGTGTCGATGAAGGAGATTGCTGATGAATTTAACTTGACAAGGTCCACCGCTAGCAGGTGTCTCAATGACCTTGTGAAACGTGAGTTTTTATTTACAAGCGGACACCAAGCGGACACCAAGCGGACACTTATTAGCTTGAAACACAGTGAGTTAGATGCGGTCTGCGGACACCAAGCGGACACCAAGCGGACACCTGAGGAACAAAAAAAAGCATTCGTTGAACGTCTTAGGCCATACCTTGAACGATACGGTAAGGATATGCTTAACGAATTTTACTTATACTGGACGGAAATGAACGAAAACGGCCACAAGATGAGGTTTGAGATGGAGAAAACATTCGATATTGCGCGGCGACTTGCCAGGTGGAAGAATAATGAAAAAGAAGCTAAGCAAAACAAAACATCCAGTCTACCAATAGGCATGAACTTGCAGAATACGAATGACAAAACTAAATATACATTAGATTCAAGGTGGAACAAGTAATAGACAGTGAATATTTCAAAAACCTTGTCACCCAGTTGAGGGACACAGGTTTCCCGCAAGAATTAGACAGGGTGCAGATAAGCATACAGAATGCAGAGAAGCGTCTGCGTGGCGGCTTGCAGTACTTCGTCAATATGAAGTCAGGCTGCGATGCCGAATGGAATGAGCACAATTATCGCCCGGTAGTAGACTGGATGACAAACAATAAGGGGAAAGGGTTGCTGATGTTCGGTGGCTGCGGCCTCGGCAAATCTATAATAGGAATGTATATCCTTCCTCTCCTTATCAAGGATGTGCATCACAAGGTGGTGAATATCTTCACCGCTATCGAGCTCAACCAGAAGATTGACGAGATTCTAAAACTGCACATCATTTATATTGATGATATAGGCACAGAGGACAATCTCAATTCTTACGGCAACAAGCGGATGCCGTTCGCTGAGTTGTGCGACGCAGCCGAGAAAAAGGGGAAGCTACTCATCCTCTCTACAAACCTGAGTATCGAGGAACTGACGGCCAGGTATGGAGACCGGGTGGTCGACCGACTGATAGCAACGGTTAAAGCCGTCCCCTTCATCGGTGATTCCCTCAGAAAATAATTTTTTAAAAAAGAGATATTATGACACAGAAACAAACGACCATCTCCTTCGTTGGTGACGCTACCACCAAGGAGGCGTTCATCTACATTCTCCGCTACACCATCGTGATAATACGCAATGTGTGGCGGGCCGTGAAC
>CAVHDN010000277.1:0-3168 GCA_963634315.1 Flexilinea sp.
ATTATGCCGACAGCGAATTGGAGAAATGTCCCGAAGGCCTAAATCATTGCGGCTCTCTCAACGACTTCTTCGTTCAGATGAACTCTTCTAAACCCATACATAATGGTGATGAACTCTATTGTGCCCTCTCCATAAATGAGATTCCTACAATACGCAAGATTGTGAATCTCTGCAACGACAACATGATACATTTCTATTATATACCAGCCTACACCAACATCATGGGAAGGTCGTTCTATCAGGAGACTGTTGGTGACGTCACCGTACTGACAAACTACGGGGAGCCGCTGATGATACCTTTCAATAGGATGCTGAAGCGCACGTTCGACGTGGTCGTGTCGTCTGTGGTCTTGCTGTGCTTGCTGCCGTTCATCCCCATCATAGCTTTCATTATAAAGCGCCAAAGCCCTGGTCCCATATTCTTCAAACAAGAGCGCACAGGACTCGATGGGCGCAGCTTCTATTGCTATAAGTTCCGTTCCATGCACGTCAACGCTAATGCCGACCGGGTGCAGTGCACCGAGCACGACCCGCGCAAGTTCGGATTCGGCAACTTCATGCGCAAGACCAATATTGACGAGTTTCCTCAGTTCTTCAATGTGCTTAAGGGTGACATGAGCATTGTTGGCCCACGGCCACATATGCTTTACCACACGGAAACCTACCGAAAGCTCATTTCCGAATACATGGTGCGCCACTTCGTCAGGCCTGGCATAACAGGCTGGGCGCAAGTCACAGGCTTCCGTGGCGAGACCAAGGAGCTGTGGCAGATGGAAGGGCGCGTGAAGCGTGACATCTGGTATATTGAGAACTGGAGCTTTTGGCTTGACTTAAGGATAATATGGAAGACGGCCATGCAAATATTCGTTCACGATGAGCAGGCTTATTGAGAGTCTATTTAATGGTGGCTACTCAACCAAAGCGCCATGCTGCTTCACTTCTTCGGTGGGCGGCATGGCGCTTTGTTTTGTCTTTACGGTGGGATTTTTTTAGAACCCACCTTTATGCTTTGGCTATCGCAACTTCTTCTTCAGCTCCAACTCCTTGGGAAGTTTCATCCATTTGCCGTTGTTGGGCACTTTCAGCACACTTCCTTCCTCTTGGCGCAACACGAACGTACTGTCGTTTCTCTTTGTGAGCGTGGCTTTAAGGTCTTCACTGCCATAATCGTTTATTAGGCTGAGTTCGGCTTTGGCTTTTGTCTTTGGCTTGCCGTCGGTCACGAGCCAATAGAAGCCGTTGCGCCGTTTGCCGAAGTAGCCAGGCAACGGCCCGAACAGTTCGTGGGCTGGCACGTTGATGTTTTGCTCATAGAGGTTTATCTCAAGAAACACCCCATATTCCTCATTCTCGAAATGTCCCTTGAAAGTGATTGAGTCGCTTTGGGCGGATGCGAGTAGTGGTAGGGTGGCCACCAGTGTGCATAAAAACTTTCTTTTCATGTCGTATATACTATGTTTAGGAGGCTTAAAGAGCATATTTAGGAGACGTAAAGGGCATGTTTAGGAGGCGTAAAGAGCATGTTTACGGTTCCTAAGCGGCATGTCTGCCACCCGCAAGAGACAACCTTCTTTGCTGCGCGTCCCACGATAAGCTAAGGCAAAGTTACTAAATGTAAATCAATTAATGAGCTGTTTTTGTGCAATTTCATACAGTGCCCGTCCATATTTACATCTTTTTTAGTATCTTTGCACGCCTTACAAAACATGGTGTCTTAATTGAACAATATGGAAAATTTAGTTCCCGACTGCATTTTAGAGGCAAGTTGGGAGGTTTGTAACAAGGTTGGAGGAATATACACTGTGCTTTCCACGCGTGCCAAAACGCTACAGGACTCCATGCGTGACAAGGTGATATTCATAGGACCTGACTGTTGGACAGACACTGACTGTCCATATTTCCGTGAAGATGCCGCCTTGCTTTCCAGTTGGAAGGCAGAGGCGGAAAAAGAAGGATTGATTTTGAGAATAGGAAGGTGGACGGTTCCTGGCGAGCCGATTGCCGTGCTCGTTGACTTCAAGCCTTACTTCGCACGTAAAAACGAAATCTACACTTGGCTATGGGAACATTATCGTGTGGATAGTCTCCATGCCTATGGCGACTATGATGAGGCTTCCATGTTCTCCTATGCCGCAGGCTTGGTCGTGGAGAGCTATTGCAAGCACAATGTGTCGGCAAACGAGCGCGTGGTGTATCAAGCCCACGAGTGGATGACCGGCCTCGGCATGCTCTATGTCAATGCCCATCTACCGCAAGTAGGTACTATTTTCACTACGCACGCCACAAGCATAGGCCGCAGCATAGCCGGCAACATGAAGCCCCTCTACGACTATTTGTTCGCATACAACGGCGACCAGATGGCATCGGAGCTGAACATGCAGAGCAAACATTCCATTGAAAAGCAGTCAGCTCTGTTTGCCGACTGTTTTACTACGGTGAGCGACATTACAGCCAACGAGTGTCGCGAGCTACTCGACAAGGATGTTGATGTAGTGCTTCCCAATGGCTTTGACAACAGCTTCGTTCCTTCACCCCGCACATTCAACACCAAGCGGAAAGCAGCGCGCAAACGTCTGCTCGACGTGGCCAATGCACTCTTGGGAGAGAGTCTTGACGACGACACTATCATAGTTTCGACAAGCGGGCGCTACGAGTTCCGCAACAAAGGAGTAGATGTTTACATTGAAGCCATGAACCGTCTGCTCCGCGACCATGAACTGAAGAAGAAGGTGGTGGCGTTCATCGAGGTGCCGGGCTGGGTAGGGGAGCCGCGCAAGGACTTGGTTGACAGGCTTGCAAGCGGCGGCAACTACGACACTCCGCTCGATGTGCCCATGATAACCCATTGGCTGCACGAGATGAGCCACGACAATGTGTTGGACATGCTCAAATACTATGACATGCAGAACCATAAGGAGGACAATGTGAAGCTCATATTCGTACCGTGCTACCTCAACGGCAAGGATGGTGTGCTTAACATGAGCTATTACGACCTCGTCATAGGTAACGACCTGTCCATATATCCTTCCTACTACGAGCCTTGGGGCTACACTCCGTTGGAGTCGGTGGCCTTCAAAGTGCCGTGCATAACGACCGACTTGGCTGGCTTTGGACTTTGGGCCAACAAGGAGATAGGCCATGAGGGCGAGATAGTCGACGGTGTGAAGG
>CAVHDN010000278.1:0-3142 GCA_963634315.1 Flexilinea sp.
GAGATAGACTCTTTGGTGGAGCGCGTGGCCGCAGGCGGTGTGGGGGAAGTGATTCTCGCGCTCAGCCCTACAATGGAGGGCGACGCCACCAACTTCTACATATCACGCAAGTTGGCTCCTTACGAAGTGCGGCTTAGCGTGATAGCCCGTGGCATTGCCGTGGGCGACGAGCTGGAATATGCCGACGAGGTAACCCTTGGGCGTTCCTTGCTCAACCGTACGCCATTCGAATGTGGATAGAGGTGACGGCAAAGTGCTATATATGCTGTACAGGCGTGATATATATGCTATATAGGCGTGCTACACATGCTGTATAGACATCTTATATATATTAATGTGTATGAATGACAAAACAAGAAATAAGGCATTGACTGTGTATTTCAGCTTGACAGGTGCGTCGCTTTTGGTGGCCGCACTGTTTGAGTGTGGACTCATCGATGGCGGATGGCTTGCAGTGGAAAGTCAGGTGGAGTTTGTCGTGGCCACAGTCATGGTACTGCTGACCATGGGGTGCATTCCGCTGGCTCTGCGGTTGCTGCGCCTTAAGGCCATAGCGTGCAAAGTGCAAACAGGCGACAAGTCCACACTGACGCGGTGGGTCGTGGTGCGCATCATGTTGCTCGGCGTGCCCATGCTTGCCAATACCATTATATATTATGCGTTCATGTCACCGCGCTTTGGCTATCTGGCTCTGATACTCTTGCTGTGCATGCTCTGCATATATCCTTCGAAGGACAAAGCCAAGGAGGAACACCAATGAAAACAACCAAGCTTACGGTCGTTGTCGTCAGCTACAACGTGAAACACTATGTGGAGCAGTGCCTCAACAGCCTCGAGAAGGCTCTCGAAGGCATTGACGGTCGTGTGATTGTGGTTGACAACCACTCAAAGGACGGTTCGGCCGCCTACCTGTCGCGCAGGTTCCGTGAACGGGGAGTGGAGGTGATAGACAGCAACCGTAACCTTGGCTTCGCACGCGCCAACAATCTCGCCATACGCCAGTCGGTCAGCGAGTATGTGCTTCTGCTCAACCCCGACACAATAGTGGGCGAGAACACCTTGCGCGACGCTCTCGACTTCATGGACTCCCACCCGAAGGCAGGAGGGGTGGGTGTGAGGATGCAAAACTCCGACGGTTCTTACGCCTTGGAGTCGAGGCGGGGCATGCCCACACCGTTCACGGCTTTCTGCAAGATGGCGGGCCTGTGCGCGCTCTTCCCCCACAGCCGCTCTTTCGGACGCTACTACATGGGCTATCTCAGTTGGGACGAGCCTTGCCGCATCGATGTGGTTAGCGGGGCATTCTTCCTGTTGCGCCGTGAGGCTCTCGACCGAGTGGGACTTCTCGACGAAGACTTCTTCATGTATGGCGAGGACATAGACCTGTCGTTCCGACTGCTTCGTGGAGGCTACGAGAACTGGTATCTGCCGCTTCCCCTACTCCACTACAAGGGCGAAAGCACACAGAAAAGCTCGTTCCGCTATGTTCACGTGTTCTACCGCGCCATGCTCATCTTCTTCCGCAAGCACTACAGTCACCTCAGCTTCTGCATTTCGCAACCCATAAAGCTGGCCATTTATGTCAAAGCCATGTTAGCGCTCGTCAAGATGCAGTGCGACAAGATGCGCCGATTTCTTGCCGTGTCGAACAACACGCCCGATGTGGTATATGTGTTCATGGGAAGCAAAGCCATGCTCGATGCCTGTGCCGCCATATCGAGGCGCAAGGGACTCACGTCACGCTACTGCACCGGACGCACAAAGGCAGAAGCCGAGATGGAGACTCTAACCTCCACCGCTACAGACAAGACCATAACCTACGTGGTGTTCGACACTGCCGTGTTCAGCTACAGCCAGATGCTCACCCTCATGGCCGCCCACCATCACCGCAACATACGCTTGGGCACGTTCAACGGACGAACCAAGATGATAATAACCCCCAACGAGATTATAAAATGACAGCATCGGCCAGCAAAAGCGACAACATAAGGCTACGAGCCATGGAGCCTGAAGACCTTGACCTGCTCTACCGCATAGAGAACGACATGGACTTGTGGAACGTGGGGGTGACCAATGTGCCATACTCGCGCTATGTTCTGCACAACTACATGTCATCGGCCATTGGCGACATATACAAAGACCGGCAGGTGCGCCTCATGATTGAGCGTGCCGACGGGACGGTTGTGGGCATTGTCGATGTCATCGACTTCAACCCGAGCCACCTGCGGGCAGAGGTGGGCATAGTGATAGAAAGGGAGCACCGCAGATGTGGCTACGCTTGCGAGGCACTGCGCCAAGTGGCCGACTATGCACAAAAAGTGCTCCATCTGCACCAACTCTATGCAGTGGCCGACTCTGGAAACACGCCCTCCATAAACCTCTTTACAAAAATGGGCTACAAGCCAACGGCAACACTTGCCGACTGGCTTTATGACGGTCAAAGCCACCACGACGCAGTGGTCATGCAACTCTCGTTGCGCTGACTTTTTGCATTGTTTAGTGAGTTTTTCCCACAACTTATAATGCCCTTTCTTGTTCGTTTTTGGGCTATTAGTGTTCCAAATGTGCCATTTTTCCATACCAATGGCGAAATAAAATCGAAAAGTTTTTTGCGTTGTAAAGAAAAGCCCTACCTTTGCACCGTCATTAAAATTCATATTAATCATTAAAAAACAGAATTATGAAAAAGTTAATGTTAGCAGTTGCCATGATGGTGGCTACGATTAGTGCAAGCGCACAAGTTTATGTTGGTGGCGGTATCAACTTCCATACAATTGATGATGGTAGCGACAACAACAAGACCGTTATAGGCATTCGTCCAGAGGTAGGCTACAAGCTCGATGACAAACTGTCTATCGGTATCGCTCTTGGCTACAACTCTACAAAACAGGGTGACGTTAAGAGCAGCGACTGGTCTATCGCTCCCTACGCTCGTTACACTTTCGCAAAGTGGAATAATGTAGGTTTCTTCGGTGAGGCTGAGTTCGCTTATGGCCACAGCGAGGACAAGTATGATGCAGGTAGCGCATCGCTGACCACTAACAAGTACAACGCATGGTCACTTGGCGTTCGCCCTGGTATTTCCATCGACGTTACAAAGAACTTCACTTTCCTCACCAAGATTGGTTGGTTGGGCTACAAG
>CAVHDN010000279.1:0-3130 GCA_963634315.1 Flexilinea sp.
AACAGTGTGGATTATAAACACATAGCACCACCGCCATTGAGCACCATCGCCGCCTCCACATCTTTTCAAAAACATGAGTATAATATCAAAACTTATCGGACGTAAGTCTGAAGAACAACAGAAGACAGGGGGCATGGAGGACTTTATGACCCTCATAAAGGTATATTTCCAGGCCGATATAGCCGCTGAGGCTAACATCACCAACCTTGCCGCGCTTCCCGACCTGCGGGTGTTCAAGACCACACTGCACGTTCCCACCGTGAACAACAAGCTTGGAGTGGGCGAGAGGACGCGCTGCAAGAAAATGCTCAAGGAGATATACGGCCTTAACGATGGCTTTTTCAAGGAGATAGATCAAAGCATACACCGCCATTGCCGCAAGATACAGGACGTGCAGGTTTATCTTCTGCAATTCCAAACACTCACCCAAGACCTTATGATGCTTGTAGGCAACCTGATGAAGTTCAAGTTGCGCATGCCTTCTTTCTTCAAGAAGGCCCTCTACACTATGACCGACAAGACCGTAAACGACATTTTCAACAAGAATGACTTCAAGGAGCCTGGTGTGATGAAGACAGTCGTGGCCATCAGGGAGTACTCTCGCCGGTTGGGCTTCTCGCAGGCATGGATAACCGACTTTGTTTACAACGTGGTCATGTTGGCAAAGAAAGAGCCCAGGCCCAAGGGCGACGAGGCAATCGGCGCTTCTAAGAAATAACGGCCATGGCCCTGCTTGCGTGCAAAAGGTCAACAGACTTCCTAAACATGCTGTTTACGCATTCTAAAGAGCATGTTTACGACAGCTAAAAGGCATCTTTACGATAGACAAGCTTAAAATGTACGCCAACCACAAACCGCTCGGCCTATGGCAAACGGCCAAGGCGCGGTGACGAAAGCAGGCAGGGGTGTGGTCTTAAAAAACATTAATATAAAACATTCCGAAGAGCAATCTCAAGGAAAACCAATACCTTTGTAATATTTAAAGGGTCGTCATATGAACTCCAAAGAGCAAACTCTTGCAACGTTTCAGACGCGAGTACGACAGATGATTCTTCGTTTCCGGCAACTGGAAAAGGAGAACAATGAGTTGTACGACATGCTTGACAAGCAAGAGAAAGCCATGGCGGAGCTGAAGGCAAAACTCGACGAGAAGACCCACGAGTACGACGCTTTGAAGACAGCAAGGATGATAGGAATATCAAGCGGCGACATCACAGCAACCAAAGAGCGGTTGTCGCGGCTCATTCGGGACATCAACAAGTGCATAACTGTCTTGACGGAACAGAAGGAAGGATAGGCGCATGGCTGAAGAGAACAACGGAAAACTACATATACGACTGCACGTTTATGACGAGGATTTGGAGGTAACCATCGACCGCGCCGACGAGGAGATATACCGCGCCGCAGCTAAGATGATAACCGACCGTTACAACATATACGCGCCTAAGTATAAGGGTTACAAAAGCGACCATCAGATAGCTATAATGGTGCTTGTAGATATTGCACTGCGCTATCAGAAGGAACATTCGCGCAACGACACCGCCCCGTATGATGATATTCTCAAAAGCCTGACAGCCGAAATAGAAGACGCTCTCGGAGGAAACAAGTGAGAATATTAACAACATTATAAACATTAATTATTATATGCAAACAATAGTAGTATCATTGATTACCCTCATCTTAGGGGGTGTCGGTGGATATCTCGTTTTCCGATATATAATAAAAGGGAAATATAACGAGATGCTGGCGGCCGCTAACAAGGAGGCGGACGTGATGAAAGAGAAGAAACTCTTGGAGGTTAAGGAGAAGTTCCTCAACAAGAAGAGTGAGCTTGAGAAAGAGGTGCAAGTGAGAAACCAGCACATACAACAGAGCGAGAACAAACTCAAGCAGCGCGAAATAGCCCTCAACCAAAAGCAAGAGGAACTGGGACGGCGCAAAGGCGACCTCGACGGACAGCAAGTGCGCATAGACAACGAGAAGAAACTGCTTCAGATGCGCCATGAGGAGTTGGAGAAGCTGCAACTTCAGGAACGCGCCAAGCTTGAGGAACTGTCTGGGCTGAGTGCCGAGGAGGCTAAGCAACGGCTCGTGGAGGCCATGAAAGATGAGGCAAAGACCGACGCTCAGAGCTACATCAACGAGATTATGGACGAGGCGAAGCTCAACGCCAACACGCAAGCTCGCAAGATTGTCATACAGACCATACAGCGCGTGGCCACCGAGACGGCCATAGAGAACAGCGTGAGCGTGTTCCACATAGACAACGATGAGGTGAAAGGCCGCATAATAGGTCGTGAGGGACGCAATATCCGTGCACTCGAAGCCGCTACCGGAGTGGAGATTGTTGTTGACGACACTCCCGAGGCCATCGTCATAAGTGCCTTCGACCCCATCCGTCGCGAGGTGTGCCGTTTGGCTCTGCACCAGCTTGTGTCCGACGGACGCATACATCCGGCACGTATCGAGGAGGTTGTGCAGAAGGTGAAGAAGCAGTTGGAGAACGAAGTTATAGAGACTGGCAAGCGCACCGCCATTGACCTTGGCATCCACGGACTGCATCCGGAGCTTATACGCATAATAGGAAAGATGAAATACCGCAGCTCCTACGGTCAGAACCTGCTCCAGCATGCACGTGAGACGGCCAACCTCTGTGCTGTTATGGCTTCCGAGCTTGGATTGAACCCCAAGAAGGCAAAGCGTGCAGGCTTGTTGCACGACATAGGTAAGGTGCCTGACGAGGAGAGTGAACTGCCGCACGCACTCTATGGAGCCAAGATAGCCGAGAAATATAAGGAGAAACCCGACATCTGCAATGCCATTGCAGCCCACCACGACGAGTGCGAGATGAACACTCTGCTTGCTCCGATAGTGCAAGTGTGCGATGCCATCAGTGGAGCAAGGCCAGGTGCACGCCGTGAGATAGTTGAGGCCTACATCAAGCGCCTTAACGACCTTGAGGCAATAGCCATGAGCTATCCTGGTGTGACGAAGACCTACGCCATACAAGCAGGCCGCGAATTGCGCGTGATTGTTGGTGCCGACAAGATGGACGACAACGAGAGCGAGGCTTTGTCGGGCGAGATTGCCAACAAGATACAGAACGAGATGACCTATCCCGGACAGGTCA
>CAVHDN010000280.1:0-3110 GCA_963634315.1 Flexilinea sp.
AGATAAAGAGGGTCGCCAACGACTCCACCTCTTACACCTTGCGCAACAAGGCCACGGGAAAGTATTTCACCGCGACCAATGTGTCGATAGATGGTGCCGACAGAATAGGGTCTGTCGATACGGCGGCTGTGTTCAACATTGTGTATGTAGGAAATGGTCTGGCCGGGAAATCGGGCTTGACCGACTCCTTGTCGCTCTACAGGATAAATAGTCCTGCCAGCAAGAACCAACAGATACGTGCCAAGAATTTCCCCGACACTTGGATATGGGGCAGCGGAACATATAGTCGTGCCGACATGGTTTTCACTTTCAGTGAGATAGACGCGAGCCTTGTAAGGGTGTACCTTAGCAATCTGCGCAGTGTGGTTGAAGAGGCCGAAAGTCTGTTGGGCGGTGCAGTGGCAGGCAACGTCACGCTTGGCTACCCCGCCGCCGTTTATGATAAGTTCTCCAGAATGGTTAGCGATGCCAAGACTTTCCTTGGTTCTGTAAACAAGAATGAGGCTACACAAGAGCAGATTGACTCAGTGGCAAAGGCCATTGCCGAGGCTATGACGGAGTTCAAGAAGGAACAGATAATGGTGTTTGCCGGCTACGAGACTTCTGCCGTGTACAACATATACAGCTATGGCACAAGGTCGAACGCCAGTGCCACCACTGCCGACACGAATACCGAACGTCGCTACTTGGCCACAATGAAGGCTGCCGATGGTGTGCGTGACTCCCTTATATATAAGGTGGGCTTGAGCGATGCGGCCATAGATGGCGGCGCTACTGATAGCATCAGTCAAATGGCGGAGGCGCAGTGGACCATTAGTCCTGCCGCAAATGGATGTGCGTATGTGGTGAACGTTAAGACGGGTGCATATATGAAGGTGGACAACTACTTGTCGGGCGAAGCTGTAAGTGTGTATCCCTACTACGCTAAGGAAGACAATGGCAAGCACGCTTTTTATATTGAGGAGTCTGACATGGTAAACCGCTGTTTCAACGTGGGTGTTGCTGACAGTGATGATTTGCAAGGGCCGCTTGTCTTTTCCTCTCCCGCCGATCGCACAAGGCTGCGCTGGGTGTTTGAGGAGGTTGAAGCGACAGCAACGGCCATCGAAGGCATAGGGGCTGAACCGACGACATGTAAAGTGACAAGCCGCAAGTTCTATAGTCTGCAAGGCGTGGAACTGTCTGTAGCGTCGCCTAAGGGCTTGTGTGTAGAACGTGTGGTATATGAGGACGGAAAGGTGAGGTCGAGAGTGGTACTCGGCAGGTAGCCTTACTCATGGTATATAGCATGTGGGCGGAGACCAATCCTATGAGGCGGTTTTCCGCCCATAGCCTTTTAAGAAATGGAGGAGCATACAGACACTGTCGAACAAAAAAACATCTAAAAAGTTGGCACATTGGTAAATAAGATGTAACTTTGCACCCGCTCTTAATAGGCTTGGTGCCCAAAGAGCATAAGTTTAATTTAAAATTTAAAGACAAAAAATGATTATTGTACCTGTAAAAGAAGGCGAGAACATCGAGAAGGCACTTAAGAAGTTCAAGAGAAAATTCGAAAAGACCGGTGTCATAAAGGAATTGCGTGCTCGTCAGCAGTATGACAAGCCCTCTGTCCTGAAGAGGCTCAAGATGGAACACGCCATTTACGTACAAAAAATGAGGACGGAAGAGGAATAATCTCCCTCAAAATTTGGTAGCTTGAATTAATTTCCGTAAATTAGTTGCCGAAATAATTGCGTGACGATTGTGGTGATTGAACAATTCTGCAACTATCTGCGCTACGAGCGAAATAAATCACAGCTTACAGTACAGAACTATGCAAGCGACTTGCGGGCTTTTGAAGCCTATCTGGCAGGATTGGATGAACACCAGACACTGCTTTCAGCAGACTCCGACTTGATACGTGGTTGGATGGAGAGCATGATGGATAAGGGCAATGCCGCTACATCCGTCGCAAGGCGGTTGAGCGCAGTGCGTATGTTCTTCCGTTATGCGGTGAGAAAAGGACTTGTGGCGAAAAACCCCACGCAGGTGTTGTCGCGCCCAAAGACCGAGAAACCATTGCCGCAATTCTTGAAGGAAGACGAGGTTGATAGACTGGTTGACCGGAAAGAGACTGACGGAGAACCTTCCTATAAGGAGGTGCGCGCCCATGCAATTATAACGGTGTTCTATGAAACGGGCATGAGACTTTCCGAGCTCACAGGGCTTGACGATGACAGCGTGGACTTCACAATGTGTATGGTCAAGGTGAGAGGAAAGGGCAACAAGCAACGCGTCATTCCTTTTGGAAAAGAATTGTCTGATGTGCTCGAACACTACATGATAGTGCGCGATGCGAATGTGGTCAGAACAGACCATGCCTTGTTCGTTACGGCGAAGGGCTGTCGGATGAACTCCGACCAAGTGAGATACGAGGTGCGAAAGCACGTCGCCATGGTCTCGACGCTAAAGAAACGTAGCCCCCATGTGCTGCGACACACTTTCGCCACCGCTATGCTCAATCATGGAGCCGGGATAGAAAGCATAAAAAAACTGCTCGGGCATGAGAGCGTGAAAACCACCGAGATTTACGCCCATACCACATTCGAACAGTTGAAGCGAGTTTATAAACAAGCCCACCCAAGGGCATAACCTTAATTAAAAGGAGGAACTATGGAGATTAAGATTCAGTCAATTCACTTTGACGCTACCGAGAAGTTACAGGCGTTTATCGAGAAGAAGGTCGCCAAGTTGGAGAAATCATACGAGGATATAAGGAAAGTAGAGGTGCAATTAAAGGTAGTGAAGCCCGCAACGGCCAATAACAAGGAGGCAAGCCTGACTGTAACGGTGGCTGGCAACACGTTGTTCGTTGAAAAGGTGAGCGACACATTTGAGGAGAGTATAGACCTCTGTGTGGACTCAATGAGGGTTCAACTGCAGAAATTCAAGGAAAAAACAAGAGTTTATTGAAAAAAAACACGAAAGATTTTGGTGTTTAAAAAATAATCCCTAACTTTGCAGCCGTTTTCCGATGGGTTGTAATTCTGAAAGGGATACGGCTGCAAAGAAAGCCTCTTTAGCTCAGTTGGCCAGAGCACGTGATTTGTAATCTCGGGGTCGTTGGT
>CAVHDN010000281.1:0-3110 GCA_963634315.1 Flexilinea sp.
TGGCGGGGGCTTACTCCATGACTCTTACAGGCTTCGAGAACAATCCACGGACGATGTACTTCGGCGGTGACCTGCCTTTCGTCTTTCTCAAAGCGCGTCATGGCGTGGGCGCACAGTTTGTCAACGACGAGATTGGTTTGTTCTCCCACAAGAAGTTCGCTCTGCAATATGCCTACAAGCACAAACTGTTGGGCGGCATGATAAGCGGAGGCGTGCAACTGGGTTTCATCAGCGAGACCTTCGACGGCTCTAAGGTTGACACCGAGACTCCCAACGACCCGGCTTTCCCTACATCCGAAGCCACTGGCACGGGCTTTGACATAGGCGCAGGACTCTACTACACCCACCGCAATTGGTATGCTGGAGTGTCGGCGCAGCACGTCAATGGACCTGCTGTGGAACTGGCGGAGACACAGAGCTTCAAGATTGACCCTACATTTTATTTGACGGGTGGATACAATATAAGACTAAGAAATCCGTTTCTTACAATGCACCCGTCGTTGCTCGCGAGAACCGACGGCACGGCCTATAGGGTTGACATATCCGCGCGGCTCAAATATACCAACGACAAGAAGGTGATGTATGCTGGCGTGGGCTACAGCCCTACCAACTCCGCCACAATCATGGTGGGCGGCAACTTTCATGGCATTAGCATTGGCTACAGCTATGAGATTTACACCTCGGCCATAAGCTTCGGCAACGGCAGCCATGAACTGTTCGTGGGCTACCAGACCGACTTGGACCTCGGGAAGAAAGGAAGAAACAAACATAAGAGCGTGAGATTTCTCTGAAACGTGCAGCACGGCAGTAAGGGGAACCCACGCATAGCGCAATATGAAAATGAAGAATATCACATCAACAGCCTGTCTGCTGTCGCTCACTCTGCTCCTTGCAGCGTGCTTCGGCGGCAAAGCGTCCACTTCGTCAGGTGGAGAAGTGACGGGGACTGGAGGAAAAGCGTTTGCAGAGCCTACACCTTACGGCATGACGCTGATAAAGCGAGGCCACTTGCACATGGGCATAGAGAAGCAAGACAGTTTGTGGGGCAAGCAGTCGCCCACAAAGGACATCTCTGTGGAGGGCTTCTGGATGGACGAGACGGAGATAACCAACTCACAGTATCGGCAGTTTGTCAACTATGTGCGTGACTCCATCATTCGTGAAAGACTTGCCGACCCTGCCTATGGCGGCGACGAGACCTACAAGATTGAGGAGGACAAGAACGGTGACCCGGTCACTCCGCACCTCAACTGGAAGAAGGCTCTGCCGCGCAAACCCAACGAGGATGAGCTGCGTGCTATAGAGAGTGTCTATACCACCAATCCTGTGACTGGCGAGAAGATGCTCGACGCAAGTCAGATGAATTTCCGCTATGAGATTTATGATTATGCGGAGGCTGCCTTGCGCAAATACCGCACCAATCCTGAGGAGCGCAACCTCAACACCGATGTTACGCCCGACCCCAACCAACAGGTGTGGATATCGAAGGACACTGCTTATATTGACGACGAGGGACGCATAGTGCGCCAGACCATTAACCGTCAAAGGACTGGGCCGTGGGACTTCCTCAACACCTACATCATCAATGTCTATCCCGACACCACGTGTTGGGTGAACGACTTCCCCAACTCCGACAACGAACGATACATGCGCCTCTACTTCAGCAATCCTGCCTATAACGACTATCCTGTGGTGGGCGTTACTTGGGAACAGGCCAACGCTTTCTGTGCTTGGCGCACCGAATTCCTTCTCAAGGGTCTTGGCCCTTCGGCGAGGTTTGTGCAGAGATATCGTCTGCCGTCGGAAGCCGAGTGGGAGTATGCGGCAAGAGGTAAGGAGCAGAACGAGTTTCCTTGGGAACAGGCTGACGCAGTGAGCGGCAACGGATGTTTCTTCGCAAACTTCAAGCCCGACAACGGCAACTATACCAAGGACGGCAACCTCATCACGAGTAAAACAGGCATATACCAAGCCAACAGCAACGGCCTTTACGACATGGCGGGCAACGTGGCGGAGTGGACAAGCACGGTATATACCGAGGCGGGTGTAGATGCCATGAACGACATCAACCCGGAACTTAAATACAATGCGGCCAAGGAAGATCCCTACCGTCTGAAGAAGAAGAGCGTGAGGGGCGGTTCGTGGAAAGACCCCGAGTCGTACATCCGTTCCGCATGGCGTTCCTATGAATATCAAAACCAGCCGCGCTCATACATCGGCTTCAGGTGTGTGAGGAGTCTGGCCAACACCACAAGTGACAAATTCAAGAAATCTAAGAAGAAATGACAGAGTACAGCAAATACAATGTAATATACCGTCTGCAGAAGTGGCTCGACAGTGTGCCCGGGCAGACTTTCCTCAACTACGCCTACAGTTGGGGCGCATCAATAGTTATCTTCGGTACGCTGTGTAAGCTCACCCACTTGCCCGGAGCCAACTTCTGGCTTTACTTGGGCATGGGCACAGAGGTCATAGTGTTCTTCATATCAGCGTTCGACCGACCGTTTGACAAGACTGCCGACGGCAAGGATTTGCCCACGCATGTGGGTGAGGATGAGGCATTGGCTGACAATGAGGAGGCGCAGGAAACTCCCGTGGCCAACACGCAAAGCGGTATGGTAGGCGGAGGCACTATTATAATAGGTGGCAACGGTCACATGTCTGCTGCAAGTGCCATGGACGCTTCCGGCAGTGGTGCGCAACAGGGCGAAGGCGTCGGCTTGTCGGTTGACGGTGCTGGCCTGTCTGCCGAGGGCGCACGTATGCCTGAGGGCGCAACTCCCTCTGTCATTGGCAATACGGCATGGATACAGCAACAGCAGGAAGTATCGCCCGAGATGGAGGAGGCCACCAGCAATTATGTTGATGAGCTGAAGAAACTCACCGAAATGCTGGCTAAGGTGTCGGAGCAGAGTCAACGCCTCACGCGCGACTCTGAGGAGATGGAGAACCTCAACCGCACACTCACCGGCATCTGCAAGGTTTACGAGATGCAACTCAAGGGTGCAAGTGCACAGATAGGCACCATCGACCAGATAAACGAGCAGTCGCGCCGCATGGCAGAGCAGATTGCCGAGCTCAACAAGATATATGCCCGCATGATAGAGGCC
>CAVHDN010000282.1:0-3086 GCA_963634315.1 Flexilinea sp.
GAAGCAATAGACGGCATCGGTGGGCAAACGGTGGCGGCCTTCGGCCTTGGTGTTGTAGGTTTGCTTTATCTTGCCTGTCTCGGCGTCGAGCAGAAAGGCCCCTGCCCCATCGGTGCTCACGGTGAGTTCGCTGCCCACCGCCTGAATGGTGGTCACCACATTGCCCACACCTGCCACGTGCTGCGGAGCGGTATTGGAGCGTAGGGAGAACACAAAGAGACCGTTGTTCTTGGTGCCTATGTAGAACTTGTCCTTATAGACCACCAGACGACTGAGGGCTGAGCCGCTGGGCATCTTGTCGGTAAGCATGTAGGAGCGGAACTTGCCTGTGGCGGGCACATAGCAGTTGAGGGCGTAGCGGGTAAGAAACCAGATGGTGCCCTTGTCGTCGGGACGTATGTCGCGCACGCTGTTCTCCAAGCCCATGCGCGACGCGCCAACGGTGACGAGCTGCGACTGCTTGCCGTCATAGACATGCAGACCTTCGCGATTGCCCACATAGAGACGTCCTCCATGGGCGAGTATGGCCTCGCCTTTGTTTATGTCGGGAAGTATGTGGCGGAAATCTTTGTCGGCGGCTCTCTTCTCGAAGATGCCTCGGGCGGTGGCGGCATAGACGACATGCTCACCGTTTTCGGAACTTTCACTTATCTCATAGACGTAGTTGGGCGACACTTTTCCATTGTACAAGGGATAGGTCACGAGACGTTTGCCGTTGTAGAGCGAGAGTCCGTTGTTGGTGGCTATCCACATGCGGCCGTCGTGGTCGGACATGATGCGCGACACCGACTCGCCCGACAGTCCTTCTTCCTTGGTGACAAAATGAAACGGCTCTTCGCCAAGTACATCGGCCTGCACGCACAGGGCACACAGGAACAGTGTCAGTAGTAATATGGTAAATCTTGTATTTCTTGTCGTCATTGTCTTTGCAAAAGCTCGTTAGGTTAGCGTAGCCTTAAAGGGCACAATACACTTCTCAGAGTTGCAAAGATACAATTTAGACTTGAAATAGGCAAACGTTTTTCCTGCTTGGCCTCACATCTTCTCCACCTGTCCGCTCTCCTTGCACACGAAGCGCCTGCTGCGGCCGTCCTTGAGCGTCACCTCCACGCCCACGGCACCTTGCTCCGAGGGGGAGAAGAAGTTCACCGCGGCCACATCGCCCGGCTCTGTGTCGGAACTTGGCTCATATACGGCCACGAAGGGACGCCTCCACGCCTCGCCTTGCTGACGGGCCACAAAGGTGAGCACTGGCTGACTGGCCACGTCGTAGGGTTGGCGGGGCATGCGCTCATACTCAAGGTTGGCGGGCGAGAGGGCTTGGAAGATGGTGCGCCCAGGCTCCTGCTTCATCCACATGGTCATCCTTATCTCGTGCTGACCGTCCATGAGCCGGGCTATGGAGTCGTTGTCTATGCGTGTGACGAACTCCACCTTGGCGTCGGTGTCCATCTGTGCTTCCACCTTATTATATATATAGCTGTAGGCATAGAGGTGACCGCCGGCAAAGGCCAGCTCCTCGGTGGGCTTCATGTCGAAGGGCATGCCCGACGGATGGGCCACGCTCATCTGCTGACCAAGGTTGTGGTAGAAGTAGTCGTGGGTCTTGTCGCCGCCTTCCTGCCGTTTGCTGCGGAACACGTCTATATAAAAGCCGCCCTTGTCGGAAGTCTTCACCACAGCCACCGTGCGCCGCTGCAAGGCGTTGGTCTCGGGTTCAATGAAGTCGGTCGTGGCGTAGGTGAAGGTTTCGGGCCGCTCACCTACGGTGCTGCTTGCGGGCTTCTCCTTGGTCACCTCGGGACAGGAGGCCACGAGCTTGAAGGGGTGCTGCGACATCATTATGGGATAGCTCGACACGCCATCCACCACCACTGTGTTGTGGGCTGGCATCTGGGAGTAGTACTCCAGATAGTCGAGACCGCTGTAGAGGTATTTGCCTATGCCTGCATCGGGGCCAAGCACGTAGCCCTTGCCGTACAGTTCGAGCGAGAGGCCGTTGGCGTGCTGGTGGTTGCCCAGGCTACCGTTGAGCGAAGCCATCAAGCTGTGCTGGCGGTCCATGCCTGTGCGCAGGGCCAACCACGAGACGTTGGGAGCATAGAACACGGTGCTCACCCTACCCTCCAAGTCCTTTGCGGGAGCGTCGGGCTGCACGGCTTGCTTCAGGTCGTTCATCTGCGCAAGGAGTTTCTTGTCGTTATGACGCTTGGCATAGAGGCTTATCTTGTCCATGGCTGCGGTGGGTAGCCAGCCGGGATGGGTGTCGCCGAAGCCTGCCGGCATGCGGTTGGGGAAGAGGTATTGGGGCAGGGTCATCACAGCTTCCTTCATGATGGGGTAACGCTCGAAGAGGTCTCTTTGTGTGGCCTCGTCCAATCGATTGGCGAAGTCGGCCAACATACCAACGACGGTTATGCTGTAGCCTGGCGACTCATACCATGTCTTGGCATGCTGGTCGAAGCCGAAGTCGAGCAGTCGTCCTATGCTCCATTGGCGCACATGGTCGTGCTCCAGGACCTCGTTGAGGTAGTATTCCTTGCCGTGGCCGTCGGCATAGTGCTTGTCTGTTTGGAGTATGCAGGCTATCTTCACCACGAAGTCGGCCTGAAAGAGGTTCCAGTTGTTGTGGGGCACACCGTTGGCTATGATGTTGTCGGCCCACAGCTTGAAGCCGCGCTCCATCTCCTCTCGGTCGGCGGCGGCTATGAGGTTCTTCACCAATGGGTAGGCTTGTGTGAGTTCGTTCAGGATGTCCTCGTGTATCACCTCAAAGGTGGTCATGCCCACGAGTGTCTGCTGGTGGCCGTGGTTGAGGTCGGTGGGCACGTGGCGTGCGGCTATACCTTTCATATATATGGTGAGCACGTCGGCGGCCATCTTGCCGTAGTTCTCTTCTCCGGTGGCCTTATACACCAAGGCGGCATCGCGCGCCACACCCATTATCTGTCGGTTCACGCTCGATATGTTGCAGCCGGTCTTGCTGGGGTGGGCCTTCTCCATCACGCCTGTGGCGGCATTGACGTAGGTCACGCAGCCCATCTCATCGTCATCGTAGGGCACGAGGTCTTCTATCTTTGGACGGT
>CAVHDN010000283.1:0-3075 GCA_963634315.1 Flexilinea sp.
ATATCAAGCGCAAGGTGAACGAGCTGTTCGGCAACAGCATGCGTGAGTCTGAGAAGAAGGAACTGTGCACGCTCATTTACTACCCCGAACAGAAGTTGGAACTTGTGAAAGCATCGGAGCCGGAGCTTAACGACTGGTACCACATCACCATACACCAACTGGTGCGCATTTGCCGTGACGTGAGCAGCAAATACACGCGCTCTAAGGTGCGACGCTCACTGCCTTCCGACTTCAGCTACATCATAGAGGAACTGCTGCACGAGCGCGACGACGACACCGACAAAGCCGCCTACGTCAACGTGATTGTGGGAACCATCATCACCACCGGGCGCGCCGATGACTTCATCGCCGCACTGTGCAATGTAATACAGCGCCTGGCGATAGACCAGTTGCACATTCTCGGCGACATTTACGACCGCGGCCCTGGCGCCCACAAGATTATGGACACCATGATGGGCTACCACATGTGGGACATACAGTGGGGCAACCACGACATACTGTGGATGGGAGCCTGCGCTGGCAATGACGCATGCATATGCAACGTTCTGCGCCTATCACTACGCTACGCCAACCTCGCCACGCTCGAGGAGGGCTACGGCATAAACCTCGTGCCTCTGGCCACCTTCGCCATGGACACCTATGGCGATGACCCTTGCACCGAATTCATGCCGAAGCTGTTGAAAGACTCTACACTCGACGAGAAGACAGTACGCCTCATAGCCATGATGCACAAGGCCATAGCCATATTACAGTTCAAGGAGGAGGCGCGACTGTTCAAGAAGCACACAACGTGGGACATGGCCGACCGCTGCCTCTTTGACAGTGTTGACTATGCCAACGGCACTTGCACCATTGACGACAAGGAACACAAGATGCTGAGCAACAACTTCCCCACCATAGACCCGCGCGACCCCAACCGCCTGACACCCGAGGAACAGAAGCTGATGGAGCGGCTGCACCACTCATTCACCGTGTGCGAAAAGCTCCATCGCCACATACGCACACTGCTGAGCCACGGATGCATGTACGCCATATACAACAGCAATCTGCTGTTCCACGCCTCCATACCACTCAACGACGACGGCTCGCTCAAGGATGTGGAGCTTCAACCGGGACAGAAATACTGCGGAAAGGAACTGATGCACCAGACCGGCATGCTCATACGCTCAGCCTTCACAGACGACACACCGGCCGACGAGCGTCAGTACGCCATCGACTACTTCCTCTACCTATGGTGCGGCAAGGACAGTCCCCTATTCGACAAATCGAAGATGGCCACATTTGAGCGCTATTTCCTCACCGACAAGGAGACCTACGCCGAGGAAAAGGGCAACTACTTCAAGCTGCGCGACTCCGAGGCCATATGCGACCAAATACTCGATGCTTTCGAGGTGAGGGGCAACAACCGACACATTATAAATGGACACGTGCCCGTACATGCAGGAAACGGCGAGAACCCCATCAAGGCCAACGGCAAGCTCATGGTAATTGATGGAGGCTTCAGCCAAGCCTACCACAAGGAGACAGGCATAGCCGGCTACACACTTGTGTACCACAGCCGCGGTTTCCAACTGGTGCAGCACGAGCCATTCACAAGCACGGCAGATGCCATACAACGTGGCACAGACATCAAAAGCACCACACAGATAGTGGAGATGTCAAGGCACCGCATGCTCGTGGCTGACACCGACAAGGGCGAAGAACTTCGCTCTCAAATCATAGACCTAAAGCAGCTGCTCCATGCCTATCGCCACGGCATAATAAAGGAGAGAACACCGAGGAAGTAAACACGGCAGATTTTTAGCCGCTAAGAGACGGGGACACCGTTGTCCCATCCCACTCGCGCCGCACACGGAAACAATCACCGCATGCGGCGCGATTTTCATTTTTCACGCCATTCGAAATACCTAAAATGTAGTATTGTCGCCAAAACAGTGGCGGTCAGAAGTCCATTTTAGCACCATTTCACCATATTTAGGTATTGCCAAGGGAACACATTACCGCTACCTTTGCAGCCGTAAAAACCATTAATACAAAGATGAAAAGATTTACCCACAGGATGATGACTTTGGCTGCCACAGCCACACTCATGGCCACTTCGGCCATGGCACAAGCAGTGGTGGGCGACAGTGTGATGCAGCACGCCAAGGGCAACCGCCTCAGTGTAGGCGGCTACGGCGAAGTGGCTTACAGCCGCAACTTCTACAGCGACAGCGGCAACCGCTACAGTACCCCGAGCCTATACAAGAACGACCCGAGCCATGGGCGTTTCGACATTCCGCACGCCGTAATCTACCTTGGCTACGACTTTGGCAAGGGGTGGACCATGGGCACCGAGATTGAGTTTGAGCACGGCGGCAGCGGCTCAGCCATAGAGTATGAGGCCGAAGAGGCCATAGAGATGGAGAACGAGATGGAGAAAGGCGGTGACGTGGAGCTGGAACAGTTCTGGATACAGAAGTCGTTCGGACGCTACCTCAACGTACGCGCCGGCCACATCGTAGTACCCTTCGGACTCACCAATGCCTACCACGAGCCTCTGAACTTCTTTACCGTATATCGTCCCGAGGGCGAGAACACCATTCTGCCCTGCACATGGCACCAGACCGGAATATCATTGTGGGGACACCTTGGCGACTTCCGCTACGAGGCACAGATGATAGCTGGACTCGACGCCTACCAGTTCTCCAAGGACAAGTGGATAGGTCCCGGCACAACCAAGCCTTTCGAGTTTGAGGTGGCCAACAAGTATGGTTTCTTGGCCCGCATCGACAACTATACCGTGCCCGGACTGCGCATCGGCCTCAGCGGCTACTACGGACAGTCAATGCACAACGCCGTGCCCCACGACTTGGAGACAGGCGAAAAGAAAAACTGGAAGGGAAATATATACCTCGGTTCGTTGGACTTCACTTACAACCGCTTCAACTGGATAGCACGAGGTAACATCGACTACGGCTATGTGAGCGACGCATCCAATATAAGCAAGATTGTAAAGCCGGGCGTACAGTATGTCAAGCCTTACGAAACCAACCAAAACTTCGGAAGCCACGCCATGGCCGCAAGCATCGAAGT
>CAVHDN010000284.1:0-3059 GCA_963634315.1 Flexilinea sp.
GCTATTGCATAGACTATGGCCTTGCCGTTGGTGGTGACCTTCAGCTCATCGCCAACCGATGATGTGCTTAGATTGCGTGGCGAAGAGGTCTCGTTAGTGGATAGTCCCGGATACTTTTTGTCGTCTGTGCAAACCACTGGACGCAAGGTCTCCCTGTCGAGCCATTGTCCTCCGGTTATGGTATTGTAATATGGAGTCGTGCCGGTGACCACTGCCGCCACGGCCGATGCTCTGTCTATCGGGGAGAATGGGTAAGAGACATTGGTGTAGACCAGGCCTTGATTGAGCAAACGCTTGAAGCCGTTGGCTGAATATAGTGGTGCGAAAGCTTCAAGATAGTCGGTGCGCAGTTGGTCTATGGTGATGCTTACCACAAGCCGTGGCGCCGACCTTATGGTCTGCGCTTCACTCGCAGTCGCCACCGTCAGTGCCGACAACAAGGCCAATGGTATGTATCTGTACTTCATTCTCTCGCTATATATAATAATGTAGGCTCACTCCTTGACATGCAGCGCACGACCTGCATACAAGTGCATCGCACATCTTAACAGCAAACACAGTGCCACCACCTCCATTCCTTCAGCGTAGTCTTGCAGGAAAGCCCCGACCACGAACACCATGACGAGTAATGTCTCCGTCTTCCACCACAACCGTGCCTTTCCTTTCAGAGCCTTGTGCAGGAAAAACAACGGAATGGGATTGAGCAGTAATATCTGCAGGTTTGTGCTTGTGGTGGGATGCTCTGAAAATAACATGGCGGTAAGTATTATTCCCGAAACTCCTTGCAACGCCATAATCAATGTGTCGTAGATGCGCAAGGTCTTGTGCCGTTTCAGTTCAAACGCACTTACGAACAGAGTTAAGGCCAATAGCAGGGCGCCACTTTCGGTCGGGGTCAAGGGAAACTCCTTTTCCACCACTTGCGTTCCTCCTTCCACTATTATGTTGGTGGCGGCTACAGCAGGACGCTCCTTGCCGTTAGGCGACACAAATTTGGCTTTGCTCAAGTCGCGCATAAGGTTCTCTGGGAGAAACTGTCGCTCACGCCATGTTGTAGGTCTGTCGGCCTTAAATCCCAAACAAAGGTCATTGCCAAGAGCCGCCCATGGATGTCGTGCTGTGTGGGCATGCACCATTTCGCGATAAGACGGTCCTTCATCTGCCTCTCCGTTGGAGTACCCGTAATCCACCTTCCCGTCAACATTGCGCTCAATCATGTCGCGCGCCCTTGTGGTGCAGTTGTCGTAGAAGTAATTGTAGCGATATACTCTGTTTTGCGGCAAATAGTTTTCTTCCAAGGCGGCCACCATCCGCGCCTTTTCCGCAGGGGTGAGGTTGAGCACTTGCTCTGTCACACGGCACTTCATGCGAGTGTATTCCTGACGGAAGTATTCCATGGGCATCACCGCCAACTCATAGTCGGTCAGTCCGAAAAGGAAGCGGAGAGCGAAAAAGGACGTCTTGAAGTTGAACACACCATAGTTGAATGCCAAGTCGGCTCCATCATTTATGTGGTGCAGACGGATGGCAGTGTGACCATAAAGGCCGTAAATCTTCTGGTTGGGCGTGCACGTGAGCAGACTTAGTTCCACAGAGTCTCCTTCCGTTTGGGCTGAAGCGGGAACAACAAAAGCCGCCCCAATCATAATCGTGGCGGCAAGCAGGAATTGCCTGACTCTGTCTGCGAGGTGTTTCACGTCTGCAAAAGTACTCATTTTTTTTCAGAAAGTAAATGTGTGGCCTACTTTTTGGCTTCTTGTCATCCATAATCCATGTGCTATAGTCCATTATGCATATTTTTGTGTACTTTTGTGGACAAAACAAGACACCTATTCCATACAAGTCATTGCCCATGTTCTCGGCCATGCTTCTCGCCTCGTTTCTCACTCTGGTTGAGCTCAATTGTGAGAACCTGTTCGACTGCCGCCACGACAGTCTCAAGGATGATATGGAGTATCTGCCACAGTCGTTGCGCCGTTGGACTCCCAAACGCTATTGGCGCAAGCTCGATGCCATAGGCCGGGCTGTAGTGTCATGCTGCGACGACTCCACCAGTTTCGGTCTGCCCGACATAGTGGTACTTTGTGAGGTGGAGAACGACAGTGTGATGCGCGACCTTACGCGCCGCTCCCTGTTGCGCAACATGCACTATGACTACCTCATGACCAACTCGTCCGACCTTCGTGGTGTTGATGTGGCCGTAATGTTCCACACCTATTCTTTCTCGCCCATAAGCCACCGTGCATTGCGTGTGGAACCAGTGGAGGGCATGCGCCCCACACGCGACATTCTCTATGTGGCGGGACGCACGGCCATGGGCGACACCCTGCACATCTTTGCGGTGCACGCCCCAAGCCGCTATGGTGGTGAGAGCCACTCGCGACCGTTCCGCATGGCTGTGGCCGAAAGGCTTTGCATGGCCGTCGATTCGGTGCGCAGTCAAACGCCCGACGCAAAAATCATTGTGGCAGGTGACTTCAACGCCTATACGGACGACAAGTCCATAGGTTTCATTACCGCCCATAGTCTGCACGATGTTACCGCCACTGCCACCGGACGCAATGGGGCGAAGGGCACCTATTGCTACGATGGATGGTGGGGCAGTCTCGACCATGTGTTTGTGAGCTTCAACCTGCTATCCATGCTCCATTCGGCCAACATCAATGATGCGTCTTTTCTTCTCGAACGCGACAAACGCTATGGAGGGCGCAAACCGTTCCGCACATACAACGGCATGCGTTATCAACCGGGCGGCACGAGCGACCACCTGCCGCTTGTGGTAAAGTTCAAAGTTGGTAGATAATTTAGGTTCCGCAAGCTCGTAACTTGGACACATTATTGTATGTATCGTTGATTGTGTCACAACGACAGACGGTTGCTTCTATGGTAACAAATGTAAAAAATCGTAGTATTTCTGCCCCCAGTCTTTACACCCTTTTAGAAAAGCGCCTCTTTTCTAGGAGAAAAGCGCCTCATTTCCGGTAGAAAAGCGCCTCTTTTCTAGGAGAAAAGCGCCTCATTTCTACCAGAAATCAGGCGCTTTTCTTTTTGACCCTATT
>CAVHDN010000285.1:0-3002 GCA_963634315.1 Flexilinea sp.
CTAGCAAGCCCAGTGACTGCGCAGTGTAGTAGGTGCAGATTTCCAAGCTGCACCCCTAGCGCATAAGGCGAAGTGCTCATACTGGAGCGTTAACTACGCGTGCGCGGGGCGCGCAATACTCGCCAACCGCCAAACGGATAGATAGAAGACAAGTAAGGATAATAGTGCAACAAAGCAGTAGAAGGGTATGCCGTGGCGAAAGCATGGCAGCCTGCCAACTGACTAACTAAGGTAAAAACAACAGGAAAAGACATTTATGAAGCGTATATTGTTCTCCATTATCGCCTCCATACTGCTTGCAAGCGCGGGCTCTGCCCGTACTCTAAATGTCAAGTACCCCTATGTGGTGGTGCTCGACTCGGCAGCGCGTGGTGTCGAAATGAGCGATTCGCTTTTCTACGAAATATCGAGGAAGGTCATCTTCCCCGTCAATAAGTACGTCATACCCGACGACTCGAAGTTCCGCAAGGAGCTGCTGGGCGAGATATTGCCCTATTTCGACAATGGCGAGTATGTCTTCGAGTCGATGCTCATTCGTGGTGCCGCCTCACCCGAAGGCCCCTACGGATGGAACTGCACCTTGAGCCACCGTCGCCGCCGTGCGCTGCTCGACCTTATCAAGGAGCATGTCAACCAGCCCATCGACAACTCCCTCTCCGTGAAGGAAGTGCCTGAGGACTACATCTACCTGCTGCTCCTCATGAAGGAACGCAACGACAAGGACTATGACCGTGTGGCGAAGGTGGTCCACAAATATGTCGATACTGACCAGGCCAAGCTGAAGAAGGTGCTCATGGCCATGGACGGCAAGCGCCTCTGGAAGCGACTGCTCAAGGAGTATTTCCCCGAGATGCGCGCCGCCCGCGTGGTGCTCTTCTTCCGCAAACGCTATGACATCGATGCTCACAAGATAGCTGCTGTGGTGGTGCCCACCGATACAAAGGCCGACGAGCTGCTCAACGCCACCATACCCACGGTGCCCATAGAGACTAACAACAACATGGAGGTTTGCATTCCCAGACGTGAGGTGTTGTCGGTGAAGACCAATCTGCTCTTCGACTTCGCCTATGTGCCAGGCTACGACCGCTTCTGCCCCATACCCAACATAGCCATCGAGTATTACCCTCTGCATGGCCACTTCACCTATGGCGCGTCGTTCGACTGTCCGTGGTGGCAGCACTACGACGACTATAAGTTCTTCCAGGTGCGCAACTACCAACTGGAGGCGCGCTACTACCTCAAAGACGGCAGCGTGGAGAAGGTGGGCTACGGCAACGGAGCGGCCTTCACCGGATGGTATGCGCAGGCTTATGCCCATCTGGGCCTCTACAGTGTGTGCTTCGACGCGAAGCGCGGCTGGGAGGGCGAGGGCGTCGGCGGTGGCCTCGGCTTCGGCTATGTGCTCCCGCTCACCAAGACCGGCCACTGGCGTCTGGAGTTCGGGGCGCAGCTGGGCGTGTTCTTCACCAAGTACGACCCTTACCAATATCAGAGCGTGCTCTACCCCGAGAGGCAGGACAACCTCTATTATTACAAATGGAACAATTTCGGCAATTTCTTCAAGCGCCGTCAGCACCGCTTCACGTGGTTCGGACCCACTCGGGTGGGCGTGACGCTCACCTACGACCTGCTCTACAGGCGCAGGGCCAAGAAGGGCGTGAGCTTTAAAAGTTGGGAGGTAGTGAAATGATGGGCATGCTGAAGAGAAAAATCATGGTGCGGCTGCTCCCGCTTGTCGTAGTGGCGATGAGCTTGACGGGATGCGAGCGCAGACCTATACTGCACCTCGACTATAATGGCGACATCGACATAGACCTGCCCATCGTGGAGCTGCGTCTCGACGTGTTCTGGAACTACAACGCGGAGATTGATGGCGACTATGACTGGCAGGCGGAGTGGTACTATGGCTGGGACGATGAGGACAAGAAGCTGTTCGGCGAGATAGGATATACCAAGCCGGCGGCATTCTACATCCGCCGTTACTATACGGGCGATGAGGCTTATGCGTCACACAGGAGTGTGCTGTCCGACTTCATCAATGGCTATACCTATTCCGGCTCCTTCGACTGGGGCTTCTGGGACCTTTTGGCGTGGAACGAGATTGTCACCGACGATGGTGTGCAGAGTCTGCGCTTCGACGAGCAGTCAACGCTCGAGTATGTCACGGCCTACACCGGACAGACCATGAACTCGGCGAGCTATCAGGCGCCTAAATACACACGCTCGTTCTATCAGCCCGAACAGTTGTTCAGCGCCTACAGTCAGGCGTTGGAGATAAACAAGAACCTCGAGGGCTTCGTCTATGATGAGGAGCGCAACGTGTGGGTGAAGCAGCTGGAGATGCTGCTGCGACCGGTGACTTACATCTACCTCACGCAGGTCATCATCCACCACAACAAGGGAAAGATAACGGGTGTGGACGGCAATGCCAACATGTCGGGCATGGCGCGGAGCGTCAACCTCAACACGGGCGTTACAGGTTCCGACCCCATCACCGTGCACTACTATGTGCGCTTCAAGAACAACTGCGACATGAAGGGCGAGAGCGTTGACATTGCCGGTGGGCGACTGGTGACGTTCGGCCTGTGCAACACCAATGGCAGCCGTGCCACCGAGACGGTCAACGACGGCATTCGCCACTATATGGATGTGAACATGCAGTTCAGCAACGGCAACGATTCCACGTTCGTGTTCGACGTTACCGACCAGGTGCGCAAGCGTTATCGTGGAGGTGTCATCACTGTTGAGCTTGACGCCGACTCTATCGTGCCTCCCGCGCGTAAGGGTGGCTCAGGCTTCGATGCGGTGGTGAAGGACTTTGAGGACGGCGGCACCCACGAGTTTGAGATGTAGCCCAGCGTGTAGTAGGTGCATTTGCTGCGCAGTGTAGTAGGTGCATTTGCTGCGCAGCATAGTAGGTGCAGATTTCCAAGCTGCACCCCTAGCGCATAGGGTCGCATTTCGGAGAAATGCTCCTACTAGCAAGCCCGGTGACTGCGCAG
>CAVHDN010000286.1:0-2975 GCA_963634315.1 Flexilinea sp.
AGGATAGCGCGAGTAGTGGAACTCACCCATGACGGGAATGACTGGCTTGCCGTTGATGCTCATGTAGTAGTTGTTCACTGCAATTGAGCCTCCATTGGGACATGTACCTCCCATGTTGAGTTTGCCCTCAACTATTTTCATTGGCGTTTGAGGAGCCGACAGCTTGTAGGTCTGTGCGCCCAGCGGCAGTGCCGCTGAGCACACGAGTCCGAGAATAATGTTTCTAATCATAATGTTGTCTATCAATATCCCGGGTTCTGTTTTATCGCACTCTTGCTCTCGTCTATGAACGACTGCGGTATGGCAAAGAGGTTGTGGGCATCGTTGGTGAGCAGGTTGTAGTCTTTGCCGCTTGTGGTCTGCTGTGCTTCTTTGATACGGTTGTTGGCATATTCAATGTATTTGTCGAAGCGGATAAGATCCTGACGGCGCAGTCCCTCCATGTAGAACTCATGCCCGCGTTCCAGGAGCAGAGCGTCGAGGAATGCATCCTTTGAAGCGCAAGCCTCATCGGAGAGTCCGTTCAGTCCTGCACGGCTGCGCACACGGTCAACAAGTTTTGCAGCTTCTCCGCCCTTGGCAAACGAACCGCCATTGCGCACGATGCATTCAGCCAATGTGAGCAGTACGTCGCTGTAGCGATAGACCACGAGGTCGTTGCCCGATTGGCCGCCCGACATTGCGGGGTCTTTGCCATACTTCAACGGTATTGCGCCGTAGGACAACTGTGAACTGTTGTCCTTTGTGATGAGCTTGCCCGAAGTGTTGGTGTATTGTGTCACGATGCAGTTGGTGCGCTTGTCGCCTTGTTCAAAGGTGTTGTAGAAGTCCCAAGGCATCACGTAGCCGCCCCATCCGGAAGCATTGTCGGTCCAAGGCATATCCGACGGCAGACACTCGGCAGTCATGTAGTTGGATGTCCACGACGCACTGCTGTTGCACCCCACGCTGAGGATGATCTCGTTGTTGCCCACTCCGTCCATCGAGAACACATAGTCGTAGTCGTCCTGCAGGTTATATACGCTGTTTTCCATGGCGTAGAGTTCACGCGCCAGCGTCTCGGCTTTCTTCCAGTACTCTGGTGTGGCCTTGCCGCGTATCATGTAGTATTTCAGCAGTATCATCATTGCCGCACCCTTGGTCATGCGTCCACGGTCGGCAGTCTCCGGCAGATTGCTGATGGCTGTGCGTAGGTCGTTCTCCATCATTGCGTCATATTCGTCCTGCGTGAGCCTTGCTATATAATTATAGGTGGTAGGCTCGTCCAACTGCTCGTCGGTGGCCACGGGCACCGTGCCGAAGAGGTCAAAGAGATACAGAGCCATCCATCCGCGCAGAGCATGCACCTCGCCCGCATAACGTGTCTTGGCTGTCTCAGAAGCGCTGGATTGCTCTATACGGCGTATGGTGTTGCGTGCTTTCGAAAGAAACTGATAGTGGGCGAAGGCGTTGTAGAGCGCAGAGGGAATGTTGCCCGAGGTCTCGTTGTTGAACTGATGGTAGCGCAGCTCGTCCCACTGCCATCCCCAGCATGTCCACATGCAGTCGGTGGTCATGTCGCTCAGCATCTGGTAGCCGTTGTGGTCGGGCCCGTATATGGCCTCGCCGTTCCAATAGCCGGTGCAGAACTCATACATCAGCGCATTGACAGCCAGTTTCAGGTCGTTCTCCGTCTTGGGGAAGTTGTCTTCTGAAATCTCCGTGTAGTCCTCGCGCTCAAGCGTGCAGGAAGTGAGCATGGGCTGAGCCGTCAAGCCCATGGCCATTAGCAATACATAAATATCTTTTTTCATGATTGTCGTTCTTTTAGAATTTCACATTTAAACCGAAAGCCAAGCTCCACTGGTTAGGGTAAGCCGAATAGGAGTTGCCCGTCTCCGGGTCCATACCTCCATAGGGAGTGAACACGCAAAGGTTGCGTCCTGCCACATAAGCGCGCACTCCGTGGAGCACTCCCCCAAACCACTTGTCGGGCATGGTGTAGCCCAGTGACACGTTGTCAAGGCGCAGATACCAAGCACGCTCATAATAGAAGTCGCTGTTCTTGGCCTCCACTCCCGATGTTGCCTCGGCCACACCGGGCAGCGTTCCTGTCGTGTTGGTGGCGCTCCAGCGGTCTTTCACCGATGTGAGGGCATTCACTCCATAGGTCAGGTCGGCAAGACCGGTGATGCTCTGATATTTCACCTCGTTGAGTTTCCATCCGTTGAGCGAACCATACAGATAGATGTTGAGGTCCCAATTCTTCCATCTGAAGGTGTTGTTGAAACTGAACGGTATCGGGGTGGAGTTGTAGAGCTTCACCATATCGGCTTCATCGAGAACGCCGTCGGCACCTGCGGTGAGGACATAACGGCCTTCAGAGTCGCGCATCTTCTCACCGTTCTCATCATAAGTGTAGCCGTTGAGATCGAGATAGTTGATGGCTCCTGCCGATGACTTGCTCAGGTGAGCGTAGCTTTCGCCCTCTTTTATGAGTCCGTTGGTGCGGTAACCGTAGATGTTGTTCCAGTCCTCCTTGTAGTCTTGGTAAGGTGCAGGGATGAAGTCGGCATCGCGGGCTATGGTGCGGTTGCGGTAATATGAGAAGTTAATGTCGGTTGTCCATTCAAAGTTCTTGTTTACAATGTTCACCGTGTGCAGGCTAATGTCGATGCCGCGGCTGCGGTATTTCGTGGCGGAGTTGTAGTCGATGTATTTCACCTCATTGTAGCTCATCAGGCTCTTCGACAGGATAACGTCTGAGCGCACACGGTTGTAGAGGTCGATGCTTCCCGAGATGCGGCCGCCGAAGAAGCCGAAGTCGAGACCGATGTTAAAGTCGGTGAGCGTCTCCCATTTAAGGTCGGAGTTGCCAATTTTCGACAGTGCGATGCCGTTGACCAGACTGCCGTTGATGACGGCTGTGCCACGGCTGACACCAAACACGGTGTTGATGCCAGTGAGACTTCCAGCATTGCCGGTCTGTCCGTAAC
>CAVHDN010000287.1:0-2963 GCA_963634315.1 Flexilinea sp.
GCAGCTCGGAAATCTGCACCTACTACTACATTGGGTGCAGCTCGGAAATCTGCACCTACTACCGAATTTCCTTTTGCATATTCCGTGGGAAGCACGCCGAACTTCTGCCTGAAGCACTTGGAGAAATAGCCCGACGAAGCGAAGCCTACACGCTCGGCCACCTCCGCTATGGGCATCTTCGGACCGTTGAGTATGAGTTGCGCCGCCTTCTTGAGCCTTATGTCGCGCATGAACTCCGACGGAGTCTGTCCCGTCTGTCCCTGTATCTTGCGGTAAAGGTTCATGCGGCTCATGCACATCTCGTCGGCAAACCGCTCCACGCTGAAGCCCGTATCGTCCAAGTGACTCTCCACCGACGAGATGGCCTGACGCAGAAACTGCTCGTCGAGTTTCCCCTTGTTGGTCTCCTCGGGTTGCAGGTTTATTTCGCTCAGCGACAGCTCCTCGCGCTTTCTCTGCAAGGTCTCAAGCCAGTGTATGCGGCGGTTCAGATGCCACAGGCCGAAGACGAAGCCCACCGCCAAGACCACGTAGAGCAGCCATGCCCACCATGTCTCATACCAATATGGCGGACGAACTATCGTCAGGCACTGCCAAGGTTCGCCCCAACAGCCGTTGGCGTCGGTGGCTTTGACCTCCAACTGGTATGTTCCCTTGGGCAGGTCGGCCATTGTTATGGTATTGGTCCCTTGCGACAGATACACCCACTCGCTGCTCTGCCCCTTCAACCGATAGGCATAGGACGTCTCGCTGGCATGGAGCACATCGAGAGTGGACAGCATCACGGTGAGCGTCTGTCGGCCTTTGGGCAAGCGTAGTGTCTTCTGTCCTTGTCCGATGAGACAGATGGAGTCGCCAATGGCCACGGAGGTCACGATGGGCTTGGTTCCTTGCCCAGTGCTGCGGTTGAGGGCCTGCGAGGAGCTCACCTCACAAAAGGCCCCCGCTCCGTTCAGCAGCATGCCGTTGGTCGTGGGAGCAAGGCTGTAGAAGTAGCTCACGTTGATGAACGGGTTGGTGTTGCGGAAGATGCGGAACGCGTGGTTCTGTGGGTTGTGCTCTATCGTGTATTGGTCGGCCAGCAGCCACACGTGTCCCATTCTGTCGGTCTCAATATCCTTTATCAGGTCGCCGTTGGCAAGGCTCATTTCCATGTCTTTCTTCAGCTTCCTGTCTCCCTCCGACAACACATAGACACTGCCTTGCGCCGTAGCGGCCACCAAGGTCGTGCCGTTGAGCATGGCGAGAGCCGTGAACCCCTCCGCGCCACCATCCAAGCGGAGCGGTTTGGCACTGCCTTCCTGCTTCCATAAGCCGTTTCCCTCTATGATGAAATAGACCGTTTGGTTGTCGGTCACTGTTACTCCGGTGACCCGGCCCTCCACGTCGCCCACCTTTTTCAGTTGTTGGCTGATGGTGGTGTAGCTGTACATCGCCTTGCTTGTGCCTATCCACACGTGTCCATCGCCCTTGTCGTACAGTGCGGTAATGTTTTCCTTGGTAGTGGCCACGAGCTGTTCCTGCACGCCTTTAGCCGTGGCCGACAAGAGGAAAAGCTGCTTGCCAGCCACGGCCCAAAGTCCACCGTGGTCTTTCCGTTGGGCTATGCTGCGCTCAAAGACGTGTGTCGTGACGGGCATTATGCGTTCTGCCGATGGGTCGTAATGGGTCAGTCCCATGCGCCCTTGCCAAATCCAGAAGCCGTCGCCGTCAGGCACGACACGGTCGGCCAGCAACGGGAAGCCTGTAAGCTTTCTCATGGGCTGCACGGTGTGGCTCTTTATCTGGTTGTTGTCGGTGGAGATGATGAAGGTGTGCGGTGTGAACCCCGCCACATAGAGGTTGCCTTTGCGGTCTTCGGCCATGTGGTCGAGTATTTTGTTGCCCTGCGTAATGAAATTCTCCGTAGGCATAGGCTGCAGCGATTTGCCATGTATGGTGTAGGCGTAGATGTTGTTCATGGTCGTGGTCCACAGTATGCCTTGACTGCTGTCCATGTGCATGTCTATCACCTGTCGCTTCTCCTCTGCGCCTTGTGTGGCCGGCTGCAGCGTCAAGCGGTTGGCTTTCGGTTCATAGTAGCCTATGCCGCGTCCCCAGGTGCTCACCCAGTAGCAGTCGGGCTCGTGGGCTTTGACCATGTGCATGGGCCATCGGTCCAGAGGCCAAGGCTGACTGCGGAAGCGGCATCGGCCCGCCTGGTAGTCTTGCTTGTTCAGGGCAAGCATGCCCCCGCACCAAACGGTTGCCCAAAGTCGGTTGCCGTCGTCGAAGAACTGGCTGACGGAGCCACCCGCCTTGCAGCTGGACATTATTTCGCCTTGGGCGTTGCAGCACACGATGTCAGAGTTAGAGCTCAACCAAACGCGTCCCCTGCGGTCGAGATATATCGCGTCTATCCTCCTTTCGGCCAACTTCCTCACGGGTTGTGAGAGCGAATAGTGGGCCTTGTCCATGCAGTATAGCCCCTTGCCCGTGCCGAACCATATCTTGCCGTGCGTCCCTTCGGCCATGCAAGTCACCTCATTGCTGTTTATACGCCGCGACTGCTGGATGCCGTTGCGCCACACGTCAATCTGGTAGCCGTTGTCGCGGCAGAGCCCGCCGCCATTGGTTCCATACCACATGAAGCCTTCGCCGTCTTGCATGATGCAATGCACACTGGCTACGGGGAGCCGGGATTGTGTGGGCAGCTTGCTCACCACATACTGCTGGGCCTCAATCTTGCCGACCACGCCCAACAGCAGGACTAAAAGCAGGGCCGCATGTCGGAGGCTTTTGGTTGCGGACGGGAACAAGGCAAGAAGAGGTAGGTTCGTTGTAGTAGTCATAAAAGGGGGATGTTGGTATTTTCATTGCAAAGTTACACATTTCAGGAAAAAAAAACGATAGGCATATGCTGGCAAATTCCTCTGCAGGAACTCGCAAATTGAAAATCTTGGGAATTCCCGGCTCACCTGCAA
>CAVHDN010000288.1:0-2931 GCA_963634315.1 Flexilinea sp.
CCTTCTATATATAGGTGGCACGAACGTTATGCAGACTACTATCAAGAGAATCGCCGCTACGCTAATCAAGATAAATTTCTTCATATTTTCTCCGTTTGATACAAAGGTAAAGTGTATGGTATGTATATGTGTATTAGCGCTATTGGCACAGCTTTTCTGCGATTGCCTTGAATATCGGTGCACACATGCTTCCTGCAGACATGGGGGCGGATGTTCTTTTCAGAGACACGAAGACTGTGTATTTGGGAGCATCTATCGGGAAATAACCGATGAAGTCACCATAGATGCTACCATCATCCATTTTCATTGTAGCACACGCTCCAGCCACTTGCACCTTGTCGGAGTTGGCTTTCTTGCCCAAACCGTCGGTTATGAAATGACGGAGCACGCTCTTCATGCTATCTATATTTTCGGTCTTAGCCATTTGATGACTGGCCACAACGATGGAATCTTCCTTGTTGGAAGTCGCAATCATCTTGCCACCATTGGCAATGGCGCTATAGAAGTCGAGCAGATAATGATAGGTCTCGAAACCTTGTGAGTAGCCTATAAAACTGTTGGGCGCACCACTCTCGTCTATTATTTCCTTCTCTTGCGCCAGCTGTTCTTGGTTGTCGGCAAAGCTATACTCCGCAGCTTTCCTCATTCCCACATCCGAGCCTTTTGCAAAGACATCACGCAGAGACATCTCTCCATAGCCGCCACGATTCCAATTGTTGTCGTAGATGGTGTCGCCGTTTTCCTTGCTCACATACACGCCGCTGCCTGTTTCAACCCTCGAGTCAAGAGTCATTTTGCCTTTCTCGAGAATAGCAAGCAGCGAAACGCCTTTGGCAAGACCTGAAGCATGGCAATAGTCAAACTCATGGGCATCGGTTTTATAAATGCTGTCGCTCTTCACAAGTGCCACCATAGCACGTATTTTCCCCGTTGCGTTTTCCACTACTATCACCTTTCCCACTTCAGCATCATATTCCTTGAGATGCTTTTCAAGGATGTCAGACACGCCACTTTGTATCGTGTCGTTAATACTGCTATTGGATTGTCCTCCCGACTGGCATGCTGTGAATGTCATGCCTGCCACCATGCCTATTGCGGCCATTGCTAATGTGAATTTCTTCATATCTTTCTCCGTTTTTTTTGTTTGATGCAAAGGTAACATAAGAACCCTTTGCGCAAAAACATTTATCGGCCGCTTGTATGAAATGGTGGGAATAATGTATGAAAGTAGCCGTGGATACACATATATACTTCATCGCCTTGTGTCTGCAGCCGCCACGCCAGATATTTGTAACCGCATGAATGCAGAAGACGAATTCTTCAAGGCTCTCGAAGACCGTGACACCGAGATTATGCAGAGCAAAAAACTTCTTCAAGAGAAGGAAGTCGCCATACAGAGGCAAGAAGCGACCATCCAACAGAAGAATGCAACAATCCGTGCCGCCGTGTCAGCTTTATATCAAATGGGGATGTCTGTTGCTGACATCGCAAAGAAAATGGAAATGGACGAAGAAGTGTTTTCCAAAGATTCCGACACTGCTACTGTCAGTGTTTGTGGCTTACCATTCATTTCTATTGATTTCTTAAAAACTTCGGATTTTACATAGTCTGCGATTTCTCCCAAAGTACAGTCTGCCTTCGTTTCTTGAATTTTACGTAAAAGATAGTATGTAAACAATCAATTGTCCGGAGTGTTCTAAAACGCTGATTTCTGCCCCAAAACTGCGGTTTCTTGCGGAGGAAACCGATGGTTTCCTCTCGTTTTCAATTAGGAAACCGATGGTTTCTACGGCGGAAACCAGTGGTTTCTACGGCGGAAACCGATGGTTTCTAAGCCGGAAACCGATGGTTTCCTTTGGGGGAGCTTCCGGAAACCATCGCAATTGTTGAGATTATTCACATATTGATGGCGAGGAAGAGGGCATATTAAGCAAACGGAAATGTATAAGCCCAACATCGGAATTGCAATGGTTGCTTGTTTTGTTCTCCTCGTTTTTTTGCATTAACTTTGCAAATCGAAATGCCGTTTGTGCAACCAAGCATAGTCAATAGGTGTGTGTGTTTTGGTTACATGCCTATAATGGTTTGCGGCTTTCTATATTTAATAAGGAGTAAACCATACAAGACAAAGATGAGAAACCATATGCCTGCCAATCCCCCTAGCTACCGCAACGACACCGTTTTGCCACTGCCCATGGAGGTGAGGGCCGACGCTTGGGCGGTGGATGCGGCGTGCAGCGGCAACCCCGGCCCTATGGAATACCGGGGCATCGACCTGGCCACGGGCCAGCAAGTGTTCCGCTTCGGTCCCGTTCATGGCACCAACAACATAGGCGAGTTTCTCGCCATAGTCCACGCCTTGGCTCTGATGGAGCAGCGCGGACTGCGCAAGGCGATTTATTCCGACAGCTACAACGCCATATTGTGGGTTAACAAGAAGAAGTGTAAGACCAAGCTTGTGCGTGACGCAAAGACCGAACCGCTGTTTCAGGTCATTGCGCGCGCCGAACGTTGGCTCGCCACCCACAACTATTCAACGCCAATAATAAAGTGGGAAACCAAGCGGTGGGGTGAGGTGCCTGCCGATTTCGGGCGGAAGTGAACGTGTCACTATGACCTATGGTGCCTCTTTACGATGTCTAAAGCATAGGTTTACGATGTCTAAAGAGCATCTTTACCGTTTCTAAAAGGCATGTTTAGGTTGAGCAATAGCCAAGGGTTCTCTGTTCATGCTTTATGCGCTTTTCACCAACAATGCCCCCATATATATAATGTATAACCCGTTTTAGAGCCGTTGAAATTATAAACGAAAGTTAAAAACAAACGATTTTCAGCGAAAAAACATCGCTTTCTTTTGTTTGTTTCGCAAAACTCCATACCTTTGCATCCGCTTTCGAGAAAACAATATCGAGAGCGTTAGAGAAAGAGTTC
>CAVHDN010000289.1:0-2926 GCA_963634315.1 Flexilinea sp.
GCAAAGGTGTTCGCCCTCAACTCCGGCCATGCCACATTCACCATACACCGCCGCATATACCGGCAGAAGTCGATGGACGCACGCATGGGGAGCTTCAACCTCAACGACAACCTGCACTCCGACACTCTCTTCATCATAGACGAGGCATCGATGGTGGCCAACCAAGGTTCGCCCTCATCGCCTTTCGGCGGCGGATATCTGCTCGACGACCTCGTGGAATATGTCTATGGCGGACGAGGCTGCCGGATGATGCTCATTGGCGACACGGCACAGCTTCCCCCAATAGGCGAGACTGACAGTCCAGCGCTGTCGGTCGATGTGCTTGAGACCTACGGCCTCACCGTATATGAGGCGGAGCTGAATGAGGTGCTGCGGCAGAACTACGGCTCAGGCATACTCTACAACGCGACGGCCATACGCAATATGATAGGCCGCGACGAAGTGGCGCTGCTGCCCAAGGTGCGCTTCCATGGCTTTGCCGACATACAGATGGTGCCGGGCGACGAGCTGATAGAGCAACTCGCCTCAAGCTACAGCGCTGTGGGGCTGGACGACACCATGGTGGTGACGCGGAGCAACAAGCGGGCCAACATTTACAACCAAGGCATACGCAACATGGTGCTTGGACGGGAGGAGGAGCTGTGTCAGGGTGACATACTCATGGTGGTGAAGAACAACTACCACTGGGCTCCCGAACAAATGGCCTACACGGCCAACGGCGACAGGGCGAGGGTGTGGCGCGTGCGCAACATGCGCGAACTGTACGGTTTCCGCTTCGCCGACCTCACGCTGCAGTTTCCCGACTATGGCGACATGGAGTTCACGGCAACGGCCATGCTCGACACGCTCACCTCCGAAGCTCCCGCACTCACGATGGAACAGAACGAGCGGCTCTTCAACGCCGTGATGGAGGACTACGACGACATTCCTCTCAAGGCCGACCGCATGAAGAAGATGAAGGAAGACAAGCACTACAACGCACTGCAAGTGAAGTTTGCCTATGCCGTGACTTGCCACAAGGCGCAAGGCGGACAATGGGCGCACGTGTATATAGACCAAGGCCCCATGACCGACGACATGCTCACGCCCGACTACATACACTGGCTCTACACCGCATTCACACGGGCCACCGAAAAGCTCTTCCTCGTAAACTGGCCTAAGACTCAGACCGAAAGCGAGGCTTGAAACGCCTCTTTCCCACACATATACTTACGGCCAAATGCGTCGACTGTACATGGGCGGCAGGCTTCAACCACACATTAAACACGGCCTTATTTGCCCAATCCAAAGAATTGTTGTACTTTTGCGCCACGGTAAACAAGTAGAAACCAATATTTTATATAAAGAAAAAAGACGATGAAAGCATTTGTTTTTCCCGGACAGGGAGCACAGTTTGTCGGTATGGGAAAGGACTTCTACGACAACAATCCACTTGCAAAGGAACTGTTTGAAAAGGCTAACGATATTCTCGGCTACAGAATAACCGACATCATGTTCAGCGGAACCGACGAGGAGCTGAAGCAGACCAAGGTGACACAGCCCGCAGTGTTCCTCCACAGTGTGATAGCAGCCCTGTGCATGGGCGACGACTTCTGCCCATCGATGGTGGCAGGCCACTCACTCGGCGAGTTCTCCGCACTCGTGGCTGCCGGAGCTCTGAGCTTCGAGGACGGACTGAAACTGGTTTATGCCCGCGCCATGGCCATGCAGAAGGCGTGCGAGAAGGCTCCTTCGACAATGGCGGCCATCGTGGGTCTGCCCGACGATAAGATTGAGGCTGTATGCGCCGAGGTGAACAAGCCCGGGCACGTGGTGGTGCCGGCCAACTACAACTGCCCCGGCCAGCTCGTGATATCGGGCAACGTGGAAGCAATAAACGAGGCCTGCGAGAAGCTGAAGGAAGCTGGAGCCAAGCGCGCACTGCCGCTGAAGGTGGGAGGAGCGTTTCACTCTCCGCTCATGCAACCAGCCAAGGACGAGCTGCAGGCTGCCATAGAGAGCACCAACTTCAGCACTCCCAAGTGCCCCATCTACCAGAACGTTGACGGTAAGCCGCACACCGAGCCTGCCGAAATAAAGGCCAACCTCATAGCTCAGCTCACAAGCAGCGTGCGCTGGACAGCATGCGTGCAGAACATGATTGCCGACGGAGCCAACGACTTCACCGAGTGTGGACCGGGCAAAGCCCTGCAAGGCATGATAGGCCGCATAGACAAGAATGTCACCGCACACGGAATAGCGTGAGGGATTACGACGACCAACGCCACATGAAGACCATCATATACCAGATATTCACCCGCCTTTACGGCAACCGCAACACCACCCGCAAGCCCAACGGCACGATAGAGGAGAACGGGTGCGGAAAGATGAATGACATAGGCACCCGCGAGCTGCGCAAGCTGAAGGCTCTCGGTGTGACGCACGTGTGGTACACGGGCATCATACGCCATGCCACTCAAACCGACTACTCGGCATTCGGCATTCCGCGCAGCCACTCTGCCGTGGTGAAGGGACGTGCCGGCTCACCCTATGCCATTGCCGACTACTATGACGTGGACCCCGACTTGGCGGTGAAAGTGAAACGGCGCATGAAGGAGTTTGAGGCTCTCGTGGAAAGGACTCACCACATGGGGCTCAAGGTCATCATTGACTTTGTGCCCAACCATGTGGCCCGCCAATACCACTCCATATGCAAGCCTAAAGAAACGACCGACCTCGGCGAACTCGACGACACTTCGAAAGGCTTCGACCCACAGAACAACTTCTACTATTGTCCTGGCCACAAGCTTGAGCCAAGCATAGACCTGTACGGCAACGAGACGGAGCCTTACAGCGAATGTCCGGCCAAGGCCACGGGCAACGACCACTTCGACCCGCGCCCCGGACAGAACGACTGGTATGAGACGGTGAAGCTGAACTATGGCGT
>CAVHDN010000290.1:0-2923 GCA_963634315.1 Flexilinea sp.
CTTATCTACCTTGTCCATATTTTTCTTTTATATGTTAGACGTTCCAAGAACGCAATGGTTTAAAATATTCTCAAAAATATTCACTTTTAACATGTTTGTCGCTCCCGTTCAATCATGTCGATGGAAATATTCCTCTATTTTCTTCACGGCATGATGGTAGCTTGCCTTCAGCGCTCCCTCGCTGGTGTCGAGCACCTTGCTCATCTCCGAATATTTCATCTCATCATAGTAGCGAAGGGTGAACACGGTTCGCTGCACATCGGGCAGCGTAGCGATAGCTTCCTGCAACTGAGCGGCAGTCTCATCACCGTCAAAATATTCGTCGGCCATCAACCGGGCGGCAACGGAGGGGTTGTCGTCCGCACTTACTTGTGGGCCATTCTTCTGTTTGCGGATCATGTCGAGCGACTCGTTGACAGCTATGCGATAAAGCCAAGTAGACAACTTCGACTTGCCCTCAAACGCCGACAGACTGCCCCATGCCTTCATAAAGGTGTTTTGCAGCACATCGTCAGCATCCTCATGCGTCAGGACTATATGGCGAATCTTCCAGTATAGGGATTCGCTATAGGTCCTGACCACTATCGAGAATGCCGCCCGTTGCGTTTGCGGGTTTCCCAGCATGCTGACGATTTTGTCTTCGTTATATTCTTCCACCAATATGAAAAGTTGTTTCTACATGAAATCATGAATTCGCTCGAGTATCGGGGCGTCGTATCCATAAACGTCCCGATAGCATTCCCAGCCTCCGTCGTCGCTGGGATACAATGTGAAATACATGATGAAAATCGGAACGCACGGGGCGACCTTCACTTGTCCCACCAGACGCTTTCTGTCCAGCGTGTCGAGCACAGCCTGCTGTTGCGCCGTCAGTGTCTTGGGATTCTTGCCCAGCGGAGACACATCGGCCTGGATGGAGTATCCGATACGACCTACCATCTCCTTTTGACCCTTGCCCAGCAGGAAGCCTGCCAAAGCGAAAGGACGCTCCAACCGCACACAACCATGGCTTACATCACGATCGTTTTGACAGAACACATCACGATTGGACGTGTCGTGCAGGAAAATCGAGAGCCCATTGTCAAAACGGAAGATTATCCTGCCGAGGGAGTTGCCTGCACCTCCTTCCTGCACCACCAGATAGGCACCGCTGAGCAACATGTCGCTTGTCACCCGGCTCACCGGCACCGCCTTCCCCGTCTGTCGCTCACGGACGAAATAGCGGTGTGACGCAAACCACGGCGCGTTTCCTGCGTGATGAACGATGCTGCTCTTCACAATGCTCTTGGGCACAATCCATTGCGGATTGACGTCCATTCTTGTAATGTTGCTCACTATCAGTGGCGTCTTGGTCTTTGTGCTTCCACATCCCATACGCATGAAAAGTGTACTGCCCTTGTCTTTTGCCAAGAGACGAAACGAAGGAATATTCACCAAGACATACCGCTCGTGCTTGTAAATCTCATCAGGCAGCCTCCAACGACACCGCTCCATATTGACCAATATGAGATTGCGGCCATACTGCCGGGACAAGGCTCCGTGTAAGCCCTCTTGCAACTTGTAGTACATGGGGTTGCGAGGCTGTATCTCCTTCATAAACTCCACGAGGCTGTCGCATTGCACCTTATGAAACGCTTCCCGGTAAAATTGTTCACGGGGGCGCTCAACCTTGACATCAAACAAAGTCTTGTAGGACACGCCAACAGAATCGCTATCCTTCACGTCAAGCCGGTTGTAAACCCTGTTAGGGTCGATGAAACCAAAGCGTTGGCCAACCACATACCTAAGATAAGCCCTTGTCAGATAATACTCCAACCGTGCAAAGACCTTGCTTGCCTGATTGGCTCCACCGTCAAAGTCAAGTTCTCTTGCCCTTCGCAAGTCTGCCTCAATCTGTTCTGCACCAAAACGCTTGGGAGAAAAACCCATCCGTCTCACGCAGTCTAACTGGGCCAAAAGACTGTCAGCACGATGATCAACCCCCAAACGGGTAATCCAAATAAACTGCCCGCCATTCCGATAATAGGTTCTCAAAAACCTGTCGGCTTGGCAGCACACCTTATCTGCCAGCATCAAGCACTCCATTTCACGACTGACCTTTTGGGAGGCAACGACATAATCGCCTATCCTGAGAGAGTCGTAATCGCTCAGCTGCAAGTCGTTGTTGGGATTGCTTTTATCGGCACAACTGGTTGCCAACAAAAACAATAAAAGGAATGGAACAAGCAAAGCGGCCCGGAAAATCCCACCACCAGTTTCTACCGTATGGAAATTTTCCGCACTGTCTTGCCCACCTTCACAATATAGCATCCTTTCGACAGATTGAGGTTATAGCTCTTATCGGATCCGTCGACCTTCACACTCAAGACCCTCACACCTGTAATGTTGTAGACATAAAGCGTCTGTCCGGAAGCTCCGGTCACCCGCAACACTCCTTCGCCACTGACAGAAACCGTCACCTGCTGTGTTTCGTTGTCAACTATCTCAATGGACGAAGCAGCCTTCACCGTCTGGGAAAAGCCACCTGTAAACAAGGCCAGGAAAGATGCAACAAGTATCTTTTTAATCATACGCGTACTCCATTTGCGGCCTATCCAGCCTCTTCAGCCGAACACACCTATTATAATGTCTGTTGCAAAGATAGGGAATTTCGTATAGAAACACCGAATTAATCGGGCACTTTTCCATTTCGGTTAAGAATAATTAACAGGACGCGTACAATAATCCTTCGGTTGCTCAAACGTTTATGACCATCCCCTCCTGTGCCAACATTGCATGGGGGAAAACCGCCTGGGCCTCTTTGAGCAAAATCCTTTCATCTTCATAGCGAGAGCTGTAATGTCCAAGCACCAACCGCCCCACATGCGCATCTCTTGCCACTTGGGCCGCTTGCCGCGCCGTAGAATGGTAAAACATGCGGGCC
>CAVHDN010000291.1:0-2919 GCA_963634315.1 Flexilinea sp.
GCAAAGGTAATCTAGCGGGCATGGCTTGTCAAGGCGGAAAATAGAACGTTTACGTCTATATGCCCATTTGGTTAGCTGATCTTAGTGCAAAGCACTATTTAATCTTGCGCCGCAGGCGCGAAAAATAAAAGGTCACAGTCTTGTGTTCATGCAAGACTGTGACCTATAATTTTTTAAAGAAGGGGGTTGGCTTGTTTATAGTTTCAACTGCGTAAATCCAATGCTAATAAAGCAAATGTAGGGACTATGCGGCAGTGGTTTAGCCCTCTTATGGAGGGCTTATGGGTCGCATTTCGGCGAAATGCTCCTACTACTGCGCAGTATGTTAAGGTTTGTGGCAGCTAAATGTCAGCACACCTTCTCCAGCTTCTTCATAACCGAGAACAGGAAGATGAACGATACAAGACACAACACCACGAGCACGCTCCACACAGCGGCCAAGGGAACGTTCTTCCACAGCCAAGCAGGTATCATCACCAGTTGGTTACCGATGGCCGTGGCACCAAACCAGCAGCCCATCATCAAGCCCTTGTACTTCTCAGGCGCAACCTTTGAAACGAAACTTATGCCCATGGGCGAGAGCAGAAGCTCGGCGAACGTGAGCACGAGATAGGTGGAGATGAGCCAATTGGGCGACACACGCTGTCCACCGTCGTAGGTGAGTCCCAGTGAGGCGCACATCATGATGACGAAGCCCAGACCTGCCACGAGCATGCCCAAGCCAATCTTGCGAGGCGCTGAAGGCTCCTTGCCTTTCTTGGCCAGCCATGCGAACACTGCCATCGACACAGGGGTAAGACCCACCACGAAGCAGGGGTTGAACTGCTGGAATATGGGAGCCAACACCTCAACGCCGTCGGCCGACAGGTCGGCGTATTTGTAGCCAAGGAACGCCAAGGCCAGCACTATCACACCTGCGGAGATTACCTTGCCCTTGCTCGTCTTTGACTGGAACAGCGAGAACAAGGCATAGACAATGAATATCACGGCCAAGAGGTTGGTCACGTCAAACATCATGCTCTCGACACCATAGCTGCGCTGCTCGGTGAAGTCGCGGGCAAAGTAGGTCAGCGTCATTCCGTTTTGGTGGAAAGCCATCCAGAAGAATATCACCACGGCAAACACGAGGAACAAGGCCACAAGGCGGTCCTTAGTGTCTTTGGCGTCGGCTGGCGCCGTGGTGGCTGCCTTGGTCTTGTCGGTTGCCTTGTCGGCCTTGGGGACTTTCTTGTCGATGGCCACGCTCGCGAAGGTCTTCTTGAAGCCATAGTAGATGGCTATCGACACTATGAGTGAGAGGCAGGCTAACCCGAAGGCGTAATGATAGGATTCGGCCTCTGAAGCTCCGAACGATTTCTGCGCCCAGTCCATGGCCTTTATGGCTGCGGTGGGGGCGAAGAGTGCGCCGATGTTGATGGCCATGTAGAATATGGAGAACGCCGAGTCGCGCTTGCCCTGCAGCTCCGGGGCATCGTAGAGGTTGCCCACCATGACCTGCAGATTGCCTTTGAAAAGGCTTGTGCCAACACTAATCATCACGAGCGCCGCTCCCATCACGGCCACGGCCGTAGTGCCGTTGCCGGCGGGGATGGCCAAGAACAGATAGCCGAGGAACATGACAAATATGCCAAGAGTGACACATTTGTTGAAGCCAATCTTGTCGGCCATGGCTCCTCCAGCAATGGGAAGGAAGTAAACGAGCATCAAGAAGCTGGAATAGACAGTGCCGGTGACACCTTCGTTCCATCCAAAGTTGGCCTGCAGAAACAGGGCAAATACGGCGAGCATCGTATAGTAGCCGAAGCGTTCGCCCGTGTTGGCCAAAGCCAACGCGTAAAGACCTTTAGGTTGTCCTTCAAACATAAGTTATTTAATTTTAGGGTTTGTTGTTTTCGTTATGTCAAAGAGGTATGTGAGCTTTATCACAATATTGCCGAGGTTGCTGCGTCCGAAGTAGTCGCGTTTGGAGTTGCTGAAGATGTCGCCCAAACCATAGTAGTAGCGTCCCTCAAGCATCAGGTGACCGAACTTTGGGTGGGAATATTCGAGACCCAGCCCCGCCGCTATGCCATAGTCGAATTTGTGTTGCACGGAAAGGGTGTCTTGCGTGGCGTCCTTTTGTGCGCCTATGCGGTCGGAACTGTTGCGCTGCGAGTGCTCAAAGTTCGACTTGGTCTTTTCGCCAAGCAGGAACCCCAGTTGCGGCCCCGCCTGAAAGAAGAACTGCATGCCCTTGCGCTCGCGTCCCCAGCCAAGGCGGGCGAACATGGGCACCTGTATGTAGGTGAGCCGTCTCTCATACTCCTCGGGCATGCCCGTGCTTTGGTTTATTACCGGCTGGTCTTCAGCCGTGAGTATGTCTTCGCGCCATCCCACCTGCGATAGGTTTACTTCGCCTACAAGAGCGCAAATGCTCTTAAAGTATTTCTCACAAGTGTATCTCACGGAAACTCCTCCCGTGAGGCCACCCAACGACTTTTGGGGTATTTCAGGATTAAACCCGACATTGCTCATCACGTATCCGCCGCTCACTCCAATGCTGAGGTCGCTGCGATACTCACCCACCTGGGCTTCAGCAAAAAGAGGAAAGGACAGAACCAAAGAAAGAATGGCAAATCTAAGTGTGCGAAACATCGACATACCTTTAATAATATAATGTTTCTATCCTGTGGCTGGGCGTATAGTGAACAAACAGCAGGCTGTTGTTACGATAGCCTCCTGTGGCATTGACACGCTCAAAGCGCAATGGGGTTTGTATGGGCGTGTAGCCAACAACGCCTGGCGCACCAGTGAACTTGTCGCCCTGGGCTTTCAAGCCTTTTATGAAATAATAGGCATGGTCGAAACCTGTCAGGGCGAAGCGTGGGAGCGCCTGAAGCATGTCGGCATGGAAATTCCACCTGTATTTCTGTTCTATGC
>CAVHDN010000292.1:0-2890 GCA_963634315.1 Flexilinea sp.
GCCTAAAACGCTCATACGCCACCTCGTAAACTACATTGCACAGACTGAAGTGGATGAGAAATCACGTCTGACGCTGCTCGACATCATCGACACACCCATCAGTCCGGAACTCATACCCGCTGACGAGAACGGTGAGATTAGCCAAAAGACAGAAGACCTCGTGGGTCCCTACGAGTTGCACGACTTCTTCCTTTACAACTATCTCCGCTTTGGATTCCGTCCCTCCAAGATTTTCGCGATGGCCAAACGAGCCTTTGACGGTAGTCATACAGAGGTGAAAGCCTATGGAGATGAGGTGATAAAGCATTGGTTGCGCACCTTCTTCCGCCGCTTCTTCGCCCAGCAGTTCAAGCGCTCTTGCCTTCCCGACGGTCCCAAGGTGGGCAGTGTCTGCCTGAGTCCGCGTGGAGATTGGCGCATGGCAAGCGACGCCTCGTCGGCCATTTGGCTTGAGGAGTGCGACAGTCTCTGATGGGTGCGACAGTCTCTGAAAAAGGAGATGGGAGACAAACACCTTTTCGTTGCGTTTGCCTCCCATCTTTTTTCTACACTTGTTTCTTTTCTGCCTATAGCGATTATATGCCGAGCTTCTTGCGAATGTCCTTAGGAATGGCGTTCTTGTTCACCATGAAGTCCATGGTCTTGTAGGCTATGAACGCCTTGGTCATGTACCATGTGCCTTTATAGTCGCCATACTCGCCCCAAGAGTTCTTCACCATGTAGTATTCCTTGCCGTTCTGGTCTTTAGCCAAGCCGTAGAGGTGCATGCCGTGGTCATCGGTAGTCTCCCAGTTGTCGTATGCCTCTTGGCGCATCTCCTGTGTTGGCACAATCTCCGGTGCGTTTACGCCGAGTGAGTCAAACTTCTCCGTCTTCTCGCTCTTGGTGAGCTTCAGCCAGTGGGCAGCGTCGCTTCCTGCGAGGCCCTGCACCTTCTTAGTGTCGTAGGCTATGCCGAGTCCTTTGCGTGTGAAACCGTCTTCCGACACGTCACCTCCCCAGATGATGGTGTAGCCCTCGTTGATGGCGTTGTCAATGATGCGCATCATGTCGTCCATGGGCACGTTGTAGGTGGTCTTCCAGCGCCAGTTGTCCTGCACCTCAACGATGAAAGTCTCCCAGAACGGGTGGTGAGTGAAACTGCTTATGCTCACGTAGTCGTCCCAGTTGAGGCCGAGGCTTGCGGCAAACGTCTGCGGAGTATATTTCTTTCCCTCATAGGTGAACTCTTTCGGACATTCGCCGAGATAAGCGTCGAGTATGCCCTGCAGTCCCTTCTTCCAAGCCGGTGTGAGTTTCTTTGCCTCGCTCTTGGCCACGGCTTCCACGTAGGGAGTCATGACAGAGAAGAACTCGTTGAAGTTGTTGAGCGAGTCACCGTAGGTAGTGCCTGGTGCGGGCATTGCGTTCTCAGGGCAGATGCCATAGTTCTTCAGACAGTAGAGAGGATCGTAGGATGAGCCACCCTGCGAGAACGACACGTCGCCGTGCATTCTTACGGCAGCTATGGCGCGGTCCATATAGGTCTTGTTGGCCACGAAGTTCTCGCAAAGGTCGTAGGTCTTGCCCGTCTTCTTGAGTATTTCACTCTCGAAGAACGAAAGGGTAGAGTAGTCCCAGCACGTGCCGCTGCGGCTTTGGTCTTTGATGCTTGTGATGGGGTTGGCCTTGATTGTGGTGAACACAGGCTTGTTCTTGTTTACGGAGTCTTTCTTTTCTGCGGCGTTGGCTGACATGGCCAGCAAGGCCGCGAGTGATAAAGTCGCGATTCTGTTCATTTGTTGTTCTTTTTGTTTTGTTATTTTGTTTGTTTTGATTGTCGTTTAAATGTGAGAAAGCAAGTAGCTCAAGTTTTGAACCCTGCTTAGTTGTTGGCCATGAAGGCCTCCACGTCGGCCGGGTGATACGGTATGCGTTTGCTGCCGAGGAATCGGCATCCGTCCTTTGTTATGAGCACATCGTCCTCAATGCGTATGCCTCCGAAGTCCTTGTAGGTTTCGAGCAGGTCGAAGTTGATGAACTCCTTGCAGTGGCCTGAAGCCCTCCAGTCGTCGATGAGTGCAGGTATGAAGTAAATGCCCGGTTCGTCGGTCACCACGAAGTTCTCTTCCAGTCGGCGTCCCATGCGCAGACAGTTGGTACCGAACTGCGTTGAAGGTCTTGTTTCCTCGTCAAACCCTACGTAAGTCTGTCCGAGACCCTCCATGTCGTGAACGTCCATCCCCATCATGTGTCCCAGTCCGTGAGGCAGGAACATGGCGTGTGCTCCTGCTTTGACCGCCTCTTCAGTGTCGCCCTTCATCAGTCCCAGTTCCTTCAGGCGGTCGGTCATCAGTCGGCAGATGTCCATGTGCACATCATACCAGCGCACTCCAGGACGAGCTATTTCGAGCGCACGGTCGTGACAAGCCTCCACTATGGAGTATATTTCCAGTTGCCTATGAGTGAACTTCCCGTTCACGGGATAAGTGCGCGTGTTGTCGGAACAGTAGTCGTCGAGCTCGCAGCCTGCGTCGCACAGGGCCAGTCGTCCGCTTTCGAGCTTTGCTGCCGACGGTGCGCCGTGCATTATCTCGCCGTGCTGGGTGAAGATAGTGGCGAAGCTAACCATCGAGCTGAGCGAGTTGGCCACACCGTCCACATTGCCGCCTATGAACCTTTCGGTCATTCCGGGCTTGGTGAGCCTCATGGCCCGGGTGTGCATCTCGTAGCCCACAGCGCACGCACGCTCAATGGCCTCTATCTCCTGCGGCTCCTTGGTGGAGCGCATCTTCACCACGGCCTTTATCAAGTCGAGCGACGCGGCTTCGCGCTGCTGACTTGGGTGAGTGCCGAGCAAGTCCATTATCTGTATCATCGTGTCGTGACGGTAAGGCGGCAGGAAGTGTAC
>CAVHDN010000293.1:0-2884 GCA_963634315.1 Flexilinea sp.
GCCTTTTACGATGTCTAAAGGGCATATATAGGAAGTCTAAACGGCATATCTACGAAATGTAAAAGCAATAAGTGTGTCGGCCCGACCATGACGCGTTTGTCAGTCCTGTTCTGCCTCTTTCTCCATTGAAGCCATGACCACCCTTATCTCTTCATAGCTTATGCAGTCACTGATGGCCTCCTTCACTTCACTAAGCTTTTTCGTGTCAGGGTGGGCGAGCAAGTAGTTGCTTATCTCAATCTCGTGCTCATGGCTCACTATGCGGTTGAGTGGAATAAGTCCTGCGGTTACAAACGAGGCGAGGTGGCCAAACACCGTGTTGGGGGCAAGTCCGCGCTCGGCGGCAATCTGCTCTATTGTCATGCCACGGTTGAACATCTCAAGGCTCATCTCCTTTGTGGGTTGGCGCTGAGGCTTGGGCTTTGCATCGGGCTTTTGGCCAAGCAGGAATATGGCCTTGGCCCGCAGATAGCCGCCAACGGAGAACTCTATGTCGTTGCGGCTCTCATAGTCGAGCAACTTCTGTTTTAGTTTGAACGTCTCGTTGAGCACGGCGAAACGCTCGTCAAACTGTTTCTTGACCACCTTGTTGTCGGTGCTCACATGTGTCTTGGCCAGTAGCGAAGCCAACTCATTGAGTCTCTTGGCGAAGTAGGCCGCGCCTTTGTGAATGCGCTCCTGTATCTGCGGAGCACCCACATTGCTGTCGTCGGCCAGCAGTTGGGTGTATTGCACCTTGAACTTCTGTGCCACCGCCATAAGCTCGTCTATCGGTTGAACGGCTCGCTTGTAAGCCTCGAACAGGTCACCGTGACGGCGCGACAGATGTTCAGCGAGAGTGCGCAGCACCATGTTGACTGCAGCTTTAAGTCCGCTGAGGTCGAACAGCTCGTCAATATTGCTCACCACAAACGTCTTTTCAAGCGCTTTCACCTGAACCTCGGTAGGTGCGTTGATGGCCACACTGTTGCTGAAAGCGTCCAGTTGGCTGTCGCTGATGATGGCCGAAGGGCTGAGCGGTTGGCTGAGCACCATGCCCTCGAGCGACTTGCAGCGGCTCAAGGCTACGTAGGTCTGTCCGTGGGCAAAGGAGTTTGACGCGTCTATTATGGCATGCCCAAACGTGAGGCCCTGACTCTTGTGTATCGTTATGGCCCACGCCAGCCTCACCGGATACTGGCGGAACACTCCCTCCACGCTCTCCTTTATCTCCTTGGTGTTCTCGTCGAGCGTGTATTTTGCGTTGGTCCATTCCGCCAAGTCCAACCTGAACGGTGCGCCGCCGTCCTTTCCGCGCACTGTTATGTTGTTGCCGTTCACGTCAACCACCTCTCCAATCATGCCGTTGTAGAACTTGTGCATAGGGTCGTTCTTTATGAACATGATTTGAGCCCCCGCCTTAAGCGTGAGACTTTCGTCGGCCGGATAAGACGTCTCGGGGAAGTTGCCCTGCACCTGTGCCTTGAAGAGATGAGGCTTGGCGGGCAGCATGTCCAGTTCACGCTCGTTGATGGCCTGTGCCGGTCGGTTGTGAGTGGTAAGAATGATATAGTCGCTGCCTGGCGCAGGCTTGAAGTTGGGTATGTATCGTTTGTTTAATTCAGCCAGCGTGTCGGCCGTGGCCTTGTTTTCCCTTATGAGGTTGAGCAGTGAGATGAAGTGCACGTCCTGCTGCCTGTACACCGTCTTCAGTTCCACCGTGAGATAGCCAGTCATGGCCAGAGCCTTGCTTGAGAAGAAGTAAGGCGTGTCATAAACCTGACTAAGCATGGCCCACTCGTCGTCTTTCACCACCGGCGCCAGCTGTTGCACGTCGCCTATCATGAGCAGTTGCGCTCCTCCAAAGGGCTTGTTGTGGTTGCGGTAGCGGCGCATGACGGAGTCAACGGCATCGAGCAGGTCGGCGCGCACCATGCTTATCTCGTCAATCACAAGCAAGTCGATGGTGCGTATGATGTCGCGCTTGGCGTTGCTGAAGCGGAAGAACTTGTTTTCGCCGCGCCCGAACGACGTGCCGGGAAGGAATGGCGACAGTGGAAGCTGGAAGAACGAGTGAATGGTAGTGCCTCCGGCGTTGATGGCCGCAATGCCTGTGGGGGCGAGCACCACCATGCGCTTGGGCGACTGCCGCCGCAGCTCCTTGAGAAACGTGGTCTTGCCTGTGCCGGCCTTGCCAGTGAGGAAGAGGTTAGCACCTGTGCTCTCCACTATCTCCCACGCTAGCCGTGTCTCGTTGTTCATCTCCATGTTACCGTCTTTCTCCTCTCTCCATTAAACTATTAAATAGACCTTGGCAAGCATCCTCAAGCAACTCTATCACCAGTTCAAAGTCGCTGTCGCCGCCGTAGTAAGGGTCGGGTACTGTGGTCTGACCATGGTGAAGGGTCAGGTAGTCGGCCATGTCCACCACCTTGTCGCGCTCCTCTTGGCTGTTGGCCATGGCCATCACACCGCGTCGGTTGCTCTCGTCCATGGTGACGACGAGGTCGAAGTGTGCGAAGTCACTGCGAGTGAACTGCCTTGCGCGGCTGTCAAACGTGTAGCCGTGCCGCCGTCCGTGGTCTCTCATCCGTCTGTCCGGCAGACTGCCAACGTGCCAGTTGCCCATGCCCGCCGAGTCTATGTAGAACATGTCGGCCATGCCCGCCTCATTCACTATGTGTTTCATTATGCCTTCAGCTGCAGGCGAACGGCAGATATTGCCCAAACAGATGAAGAGTATGCGGTGCTTGCTAGAGGTTTCGAGTGTCATAATTCTTGTTGTTAGGTTATGCAAAGCTAATGCAAACGAGCGGCAAGAAAGCTTGCTTTCAGTTGCCCGAGTGCAGCTTAGGTTATGCAAAGCTAATGCAAACGAGCGGCAAGAAAGCTTGCTTTCAGTTGC
>CAVHDN010000294.1:0-2874 GCA_963634315.1 Flexilinea sp.
ACGGGCGATTTCAGCATCTGTTTTTCGGAACATCTAACTGGACACCCTATCTATTTGGTCTTTGGCGAGCGACTGTCCGACCATGTGCAGGCCCATTTGTCCATACACACGTTTCTTCCGCAGTTGGCCGACGGCGACTCCATTTGCGTCATGACCACCGCACCCGACTATTACGCGTCCTTTTCCCATTGTGGAAAGGTGCGCACGATACCCATAACCCCTCAGACCTTGCGCGATTGGGAGGGCGAATGGCACTTCTTTTGGCGTGTGAAGATAAAGGCGATGGAACTCCTGGCAGAGCGTTGTCCGGGCGAAGACCTGCTGTATGTGGACAGTGACACTTTCCTCAAAGGTGATTTGGCCGCACTTAAGGGGCAACTCCTGCAGGGACGGGGCATGATGCACCTCGACGAGGGACATCCCAGTGGCATGAAAACCAAGTCGTTGCGTATGTGGAAGACGGTGGGCGGCAACAGCTATGGCGGCGTTACCATAGGAAAGGAACACGACATGTGGAATGCTGGGGTGGTGGCCATACCAGGCGAAAAGGCGGCTTCTACGGTGGCTTTGGCCTTGGCTGTGTGCGACGGCATGCTCGACTCTGGTGCAGAACGGGTGGTCATAGAGCAATACTCGTTGTCCGTTGCCTTGCATGAGACTGTCGGACTTGTGCCTGCCGAACCTTGGATTGGCCACTACTGGGGCAACAAGGACGAGTGGAACGCCTATGCGCAGACTTTCTTCCTCACGGCCTATATGAAAGGGCTTACTGCGGCTGAGGCCACAGCCGCCTTGGCTTCCTGCGACCTTGCCTCCATGCGCATCCATGTTCACAAGTCGAACACGCAGCGGCGCTTGACCAACATGATAAAAAAACTGTTCCCCGACAGATAGACTTCTCTTTAGGCGGGGAATTATTGTTAGAACACGCCTTTATTGATGCCGCTTCCTGTGCTCTATTATTTTGCTCACGGCCACAAACTGGTATAGTCCCTCATAGCAAGCGCAGATGAAGCCCTCCTTGCCGTCGCGGAAGCCGCCTTTCAGCACATACGACTTGAAGAAGCGGAAGAACGTGCGCCATAGCAGTGCCCCCACGCCATAGCGTTTCCCTCCCTTTTTCTCTATCTCATTCTCGGTGTAAAGGTTGGTCTTGGCCACGATGGTCTGTATGCTGTCGTCGGCCAAGTGAACGAGCGCGAGGTCTTTGTTGCGGCTGCTGATGCGCTCGGTGCGTCCTTTCACCGTAGGCAGGGTGTGAACGTAAGGCGGCCACACCGTACCCTCCTTCACGAAGAAGCGCAGCACGTAGTCGGGATAGTTGCTGTGCATGAACCGTCCCATGAAGAAGTTCTTGCGAGGCAGATAGAGTCCTTGAGCACAGTCGGGCTTGCTGATGGCCTCGTAGAGGTAGGCCCGCAACTGCGGGGTCACTATCTCGTCGGCATCCACCACCAGTACCCACTCGCAGCGGGCCGACTGTATGGCGAAAGTGCGTGCAGGTTCCGCGCTTACATAGTCCTTTTTCTCGAACGTCACAACCCTGCACCCGTGCCTCTGAGCTATCTCCACAGTGTCGTCGGTACTCTCCATGTCGCACACGACCACCTCGTCGAATCCCTCAACGGCCTTGAGCACCCGTTCCAGATGTTTCCGGGCGTTGTAGGTGTTTATCACCACCGATATCTTTCCTTTCTTGTCTTCCATAAAAATGTGGTTATGCCTTGTCTTAATGAGGGCTCTATAAACACGCTTGTGTCGGAGCGTTGCCCTCAAGGATGGAATTTTTATAGTCCGTCTCCAGCTTGAGCAGAGTCCTTTTCGCCTCCAGTCCTCCGGCAAATCCGGTGAGCGAACGGTCGGAGCCTATCACACGGTGGCAGGGAATGATGATGCCTATGCCGTTGGCTCCTATGGCCTGCGCCACTGCCCTCACACCCTTGAGGTTGTTCACTCTCACGGCAATGTCCCTATAGGTCCTTGTCTGTCCAAACGGTATCTCGAGCAAAGCCCTCCACACACGCTTTTGGAAGTCGGTGCCCACGGGGCGCAAGGCCAAGTCGAACGTCTTCCTCTTGCCGGCGAAGTACTCATCGAGCTGTTCTTTCGCACGGCCGATGGTTTCCGACGTCTCTTCCCTAAGCTCCGCGCCGAGCAGCCTCACCAGTCGCCTCTTGTTGCGTTCGGCGCACGGCCAGTCGCTCCAGTCGCAGAGACACAGTTCCCCGCCTACGGAGCCCAAGACGAGTCGGCCGCATGGCGAGTCATGATACTGTATGCAAACAGAGAGTTTCTTCCCTTTCATCTTCATCCCTCCTTGACAATCCAGTTGGCAATGGTGCGTTGGTCGCTGTCGTAGTTCACACATATTTCATCTGCTTCTTCCGGAAATCTACAATATATTTTGTCTTGTCTATATAGAGGTATTTGCCCTCTCTTATGTTCTCGAACGTCTGTATTCCCACGGGATAACAATTCACCATCTCTGCCATAGCCTTGGCGTTTCATTGTAAATGACGGCACTAAGATACTAACTTTTTTTGAAAGTGGCACATGGCAAAAGAAAATACAGGGTGGGTCAAACCCCACAAGCACATATGGACACATTCCACAAACTTGTTCAAGTTGTTTTTTGAACATTACTAAAAGACATGAGATACACATAACGTCCAAAATAGGGTCAAAAAGAAATGCGCCTCTTTTCTCATAGAAAAGAGGCGCATTTCTAGTAGAAAAGAGGCGCATTTCTCATAGAAAAGAGGCGCTTTTCTAAAAGGGCGTGAAAACTGAGCCAGAAACACTGCCAAATATTTTTGCATTTATTGCCGTAGAAGCAACCGCCTGTCGTTTTGCACAATCAACGCTATATATAAC
>CAVHDN010000295.1:0-2862 GCA_963634315.1 Flexilinea sp.
CTGCTCTTTAGAGAATGAAAATCTCTCGTCCTAACCGATAGACGAAGGGACCAGCGGTTTAAATTTGCGGGTGCAAAGTTATAGCTTTTTGTTTTTCCCTCAAAATATTTCTTTGTAAAAATGCTGATTTTGACGTTTTTTGGGGTAAAACATAGGCATTTACATCATTTGGAGTGACACTTTGCGCACGAATATCGTGTTCTTTGACTTTCATAGACATGTTGTTTAGCACGCCTAAACATGCCCTTTAGAGTTCCTAAAGATGCTCTTTAGCTCTCGTAGAGATATGGAATAGAAAAAGTAAAGCGGCCAATCATGTTTCGTAGAAAAGGCTCTTAGTAAACAGTAAGGCCTGGGGCTGCGAAACATGACTGGCCGCTTGAAGTGTCTTTGCCTTATTTCAGTTTGGGCTTCAACTCGTCGGGCGACTCCTTCGTGTGCATATCTACCGGCGGTGCCGACTTGGTGAAGAGATCGGTTATGAGCTGCGGCTCCACCGACAGCTCAGGCTTAAACTCCTCGCTCTCCATATATTCAAGTATGGCCTTGCGCATCTGCCTCGCCACAAGACGGTTGTCGAGATTGTGCGAAATGTCCATTGTGGTCATGAAGAGCTTGCCCTTGAGCACATTGGCCTCCACAGTCATACCAAGTTTGCGGCTCACGTGCCACGTGTCGATGGGCTGTATGGCCGGCTGATAAGAGGCTGGAAACTCACGCAGGTTCATCACTTGCGCCTTGTTGAGCAACTCCCACCAGTTGAGGTTCGACCAGTTGTCGGAGGGGAAGTGGCGGAACAGAGGGTGCGTAGTGTCGATGTAGGCTCCGGTGGTGTGCGGCGGACGCATCTTAAACCAACTGGTGTTCCAGAACACCGGCAGGTAGTGCTGCACTATGTCACTGCCCATCTTCACCTTGCCTGCCGCCTCTATGAGCACCTTGCCACCCTTAGCCAGCACGGCCAAGGCCTTCGCATCGAGCGTGTCAGTCACGAGTATGTCCTTTGTTTGCGGCATGGCGGTCTTGGCCGGATATACCCAGAAGTCCCAACGGTTCTCGGCCAACTTCCGTTTGTCGTCTCGTGCGTTGATGACTATGGATAGTGTGAGCTTGACGGGCTTGTCCATAGTGGCCAACGGCCACTCCACCTTCCACGCGTCCTCGTTCTTGCCAAGCGGAATGTCACGCAGAGCTATGTTGAACTTGTAGAACTCATTGTTGTGCTCGTCGAGTATTATTGCTGAAAGTATGGCCCCGTCAATGTCGTCAGCACTTGCATTATAAACATCCACCCCTACACGCAGTGTGTCGGCGTTGGAATAGACAAACTTGGGGAACTTGGCCAACGGAACCACCGGCGAACAGAACTGCGTCCAGTCGGTTTCTGTGCAGTAGCCCTTCTCCTTCCAGAACACATTGAGCACGCCCACAAGCGCCGAGCCTTGTCCACTGTAGTCGTTCAGTCCGAGAAGTTGGAAACCGGCGTAGTCCCTTGTGCGTAGGTTGCGCTCTATGTCATACTTGTAGGCCAAAGTCTGCAGTTTGCCGCTCGCCTCAAGGAATTTGCCTGTCCGACTCTCCATGCCATTGTCACGTAGCAAATCAGCGAAGATGTCGAAGTTGCCTGCCTTGTAAGCTCCCGTGTATTGGCTTCTCTCACTTAGGTCAGGGAACGCACACCACTGTCCAGCCTCATGGGCAAGATAAGGCTCGTTAACGTCGAACACCTGTGTGGCGCTTCCCCTTTGCACCACCTTCATTACATTCTCGTTGAAGTTGTCAACCGACTGCGGTGCACGCCTGTCCCAGTCGAGTCCTCTCGCCCCACCTTTCACGTGATACTCGCTCTTGGCATCCCAAGCCCAGCCACCGCCGACCGATGCTCCACAATAAACGCGGCGGCGGTCGCCAGTACCTTTCCAGTAGTCAACGAAGTCGCCAACCCACTTCACCCAGTCGCCGGCCGGCTCATTGCCTGCGGCAAGCATACAGAACGAGGGATGGTTACCATACTTCTCCACCATGCGTTGAGTCTCTTCGAGCAAGTAACGGTCGATGGTCATGCCTCGTCCCAGCTTCACACCATGGTTAGGCCACGACGGACCTTCGGGTTGCAGGTAGAAGCCCACCTTGTCAGCAGCGGCGAAAGCAGCCTCGGGAGGACAGTAGGAGTGGAAGCGCATCATGTTCAGTCCATACGCCTTACACTTCCTGAACACCTCAAGCCACGATGCCTCATCGGTGGGAGGGTAGCCCGTGTTGGGAAAACAGCAGTTCTCCACAGTGCCGCGCATCCACGTCTTGCGCCCGTTCATGTAGAACTGTCGTCCCTTTATGGCTATTTGGCTCATGCCAAAGGTCGTCCTCACCGTGTCGGTGCCGAGAATAGACTCCAAGACATAGAGGTTCGGCGAGAACTCATCCCACAGCTTCACATTGTCGCCCATGGGCAGCACAAACGATAAGTTGCCTTGCTCGTCGGCCTTGCGCCTCTCAAACTTATGAGTACTGCCGTTCACGACAAACGTCATTGCGCTCTTGCCACCAGCCCCGGCTATGTTGGCCACCACCTTTATGCTCTTAGCGTCGATGTCCGGATAGACCTGTACATTCTTTATATATCTCTTAGGACGCGCCACGAGCTTCATGTCTCCCACAATGCCGTTCCAGTTGCCTTGCGTCTGGTCGGTCACACTGTGCGAGTCTTGTCCCACGCACACGTTCTCTATACCGTTATATACCTTTATCCTTATCTCGTTCTGTTTGCCGAAGACAATATAAGGAGTAATGTCGAACTCATGGGCCACACTGAGCGACGAGTCGCGCCCTGCCATATGACCGTTGACATACACAGTAGTCTCT
>CAVHDN010000296.1:0-2854 GCA_963634315.1 Flexilinea sp.
GTTGTCGCGGAGCACCTGGTCCCACACGTAGAGCTTTCCCTCGTCGGTATCTACCGACGGTGCATGAGCATCGGTCTGAGGCAAAGAGAGGCGTTTGCGGTAGAGGCTGTAAGCCATGTAGAGCGGATAGAGACCCGACTTAGAGTTGATTTCGAGGACAGAGGCATCGGCCTTGAACACCTTTTCAGTAATGCCCTCGTGACAAACAAGGCGAGGTTCCGACTGCTCTGTCTTATGGTTCTCGTCGTAGAAGTCATAGCCGCCAAGGGTGTCGCTCAGGTGCATGTTCACCACTCGCCAAGGCGTGAGCACCGTCTCCTTGTCGGGAAAACGGAAGCGCGCTATCATTTCGGCTATCGCCTTCACACGTTCGGTGACCGACAACGCATCGGCAGCCTTTATGTCGGCAGGAATGTCGGATGCTGCGGCGGCGAAGCGGTCTTCGTTCAAGATGCCCAGTCCCATCAGAGTCTGCATCTCTGCCTTGCCCACACCCTTAGGCATGAATATCTCCCACGAAGCATCATCCACCTCGTCGAGAATGCGCTTGAGAGTTATGCCCTCGTCTTTCAGGTTGCACCCGAAGATGAGCATAGGCAAACGCGTGTAAATGTCGCCCAACACCTTGAACGCCTCTTTCGACCTGTCCACAGGCTTCTTGGGCCTTGATGGGGCTTTAGGCGATGGCTTCGGTGAGGGTTTCTTGTCGTCTTTGTTGGTTTTCTTTCCCGGTTTGTCGTCACCGAGTCCGGAATGGGCAAGCTGCACTATTCCGCTGTTGCCGTCGCCGGCTGCAAAGGTGTGGCCGCTCTTGTACATCTTCAGCCCGATGTCTCCAATGGTGCGATACTGCTCGTCGGTGAGCCTCCCAAGGTCAACAAAGAGGCGGCGGTCACGAAATCCCTTGCGCTTGATGTGCTCCTTGTAGGCATTGCCCACGGCCTTCATGAAGGCGATGGTGTCGTAGGGTTTCTCCTGACTGCCCTCATGGGCAATGATGGCCATGAAGCGCAAGGTCATTTCCACAGCCTTCTCCCGAGACAGAGGCGGCTGTCGTCGGCTGGTCTTGCGCTGCTGCTCAACATACTCGTTGACAACCTCGACGGTCCGGTCGGGCGCGAAGTCGAAAGCATAGCACACCTTCTTCTTTGGGAAATCGCCCCGTTTGGTGGGAGTCTGGGCTCTGAAGATGGTCTGCAGATAGAACGCCGCACTAATCTTTGCGCCGCCGCAAAGCATGAACACCGCACTCCATTGCGGCACGCTCACGCCCGTGGTCAAGCGGCCGCAAGTGAGCGTGATGGTTTTCGTGTGGGTGGCAATGTTGTCTTTCACGTTCTTAACGGAGTCGCTGTTGTCCTGGTCGTCGTCGCCCTCACCCGCCACGTTTATGACGTAGTATTGCTTCAGCGTAGGGTGCGCCTTTATCAGCCGGCTCAGCGCAGCAGCCTCAGCCACGCCGGGCACCACCCACAGCGTATGGCTGAGCGAGAAGCGATATTCTTCGGTGGAGTAAGGATAGTTGGAGTCGGCACTGTCCTTGCACATAAGGTCGAGGAAGTCCTTCACCTCCTTCTCATGCACGAAGCTTTCCGTCTCCTTATCCACACGAAAGAATTCGGCAAAGTTGAAGAAGTCGCTCTCTTCGTCGCGCTCATAGTCAAACACTTTGTCTATATTATAGGTGCGCAACTCCAGACGCGGAAGGTCTTCGTAAGGATTAGGTTCGCAGGGATGCTCATCCCGCCAGCGCTGCTTGGCTTCCTGCTCCATTTCGTAAGTCCACGAGTAGATTTCTTCCGGCTTGAAGTTGTCGAGAATGTTGTAGGGAGTTCCCGAGAGATAGAGCGTGCGCATCTTCTCATGCTTCTGCAGTTTGTCTATAACGCTCTGCCCCAACTCTGTCTTTGTGCCTTCGTGGGCTTCATCCACGATGAGCAAATCCCAGTCGGCTTCGAATATCTCCCGGTTCTTCTTGTACACTCCCGTCTGCTTGTCCCACGACCCCCGAAGGTCTTGTATGGAGGCAAAGTATATGTAGCGCATAGTGCCGCACTGGGCCCCATGCTCCAACACATCGAACTTCTTGACCTTTGCAGCTATCAGTTCGTTGACCTTCTTCTGTTCTTCGGAATCGTCAGGCGACGGCTTTGGCATAGTCACCTTTCTATGGCCGAAGAAATAATCATCGTCAAAGTCCAACAGGTTGAAGTCTTCAAACCATCCGCTGCGCACCGAGGGTCGGTGGGTGATGATGAGTGTGCGGCGGTATTGTTGGCGCTTGATGACCTCCAGCGCACACAACGTCTTGCCGAAACGCATCTTGGCGTTCCAGAGCATTTTGTTGCCTACGGCAAACCGAGCCAAAGTGTCACTGATGGCCTTGCTTTGTTCTTCGCGGAACTTAATGACCGCATGCGGCGATGCTTCAGTCTTCTTGAAATCATTCAGATCCAAAGACGAGCGGCGCTCCTTCACGGCAGCAATGGCTTTCTTTACAATGTCCACATCGCTCACCTGCACCCATTCGATAGACTCGGCTCCGTTGTTGTTGGTAAGCCCTGCATTGGCGTAACCGCTGTTGGCCAGAACATCCCTAACATCATAATCGGCAAATTGGTACTGCTTGCCATTCTCTTCAAAAAGAGCGAGCTCGGTATAGAGCAGTTCATAGTCAATGGAAGCCGTACCCGTCTGCTCGTTGATGCGTTGGGTGGCTACCTTCCTAAGTTCGTCGCAGTCGGCTGGCAGCAAGTCGGGACTTTCGGCAACTATTGAGGTCATGCCCACCTTCAACAAATCTTTGTGCTTGGCATCATTGATGCGGTACACATAGATAACGGGGTATCCGTAT
>CAVHDN010000297.1:0-2841 GCA_963634315.1 Flexilinea sp.
CAGCAAGGCAGTGGGCAAGCAGGACTTCCTCGATGCCGTTGACCGAATAATAGGCGGACTGGAGAAGAAGACGAAGATAATGACCGACGCAGAGAAGCGGGCCATAGCCATACATGAGGCGGGCCACGCCACCATATCGTGGTTCACCGAGCACGCCAACCCGCTCGTGAAGGTGAGCATAGTGCCACGCGGACGGTCGCTGGGCGCTGCATGGTATTTGCCGGAAGAGCGGGCCATAACCACTAAGGAGGAGATGCTCGACGAGATGTGCGCCACTCTTGGAGGACGTGCGGCCGAGGAGCTGTTCATAGGCTCTGTATCTACGGGGGCCATGAACGACCTTGAGCGTGTGACGAAGAGTGCCTATGGCATGATAGCCTTTGCGGGCATGAGCGAGAAGCTGCCCAACATCTGCTACTACAACAACAATGAGTACAACTTCCAACGCCCCTACTCGGAGACTACGGCCAAGGTGATGGACGACGAGGTGCTGCGCATCATAAACGAACAGTACGACCGGGCCAAGGCCATTCTCTCGGAGCACAAGGACGGACATGCGCGCTTGGCGCAGTTGCTCGTGGAGCGTGAGGTGATATTCGCCGAAGACGTGGAGCACATCTTCGGCAAACGCCCGTGGGCAAGCCGTGCCGAAGAGTTGCTCGAAGCTCAGCAAAGGGCTGAGGCGGAAGCCATGGCCGAACGGCGGGGCAAGGAACTTGAGGCGAAAGCGCAGGCAGAAGCGAGAATTGAGGCGAAAGGCGAAACGAAGACAGAGGACAACGGCGGAGCAAGAGGCGAAGACAACGGCGGAGGCTGCACCGACAACAAGGAGGACAACGCATGAAGAACCTAATGGCAAGGGCCATCACCGGTGTGCTGTTTGTTGCGGCCATCGTGGTGTGCTTTCTCAACCCCTTGGCCATGGCGTTTCTGTTCGCCATAGTCACCGGACTCACCGTATGGGAGTTCACTGGACTGGTCAATAACCGCGAGGGCGTTGACACCAACAGGTTCATCTGCACCGTGGCCGGAATATATCTCTTCCTTGCGATTATGGGCTTCACAAGCGGACAAACGCCTTCCACCGTGTTCATACCCTACCTCATAACGATAATATATCTGCTCATTGCCGAGCTATATGCCAAGAACCCCGACCCGTTGCAGACGTGGGCCTACACCATGATGAGCCAGCTCTACATAGCTGTGCCGCTCTCCATGATAAGTGTGCTCGCCTTCAGGGCCACTCCCGAGGGCGTGGCCTACACCTACCTCATGCCGCTCAGCGTGTTCGTGTTTCTGTGGATCAACGACACGGGGGCCTACTGCTGCGGCTCGCTCCTTGGCCGACACAAGCTCTTTCCGCGCATCAGTCCGGGCAAGAGCTGGGAGGGGTCTGTAGGAGGCGCAGTGTTCGTGGTGGCCGTGGCGGCTCTTGTCTGGCATCTGGCCGAGAGCTATGGGGTGAACGATTTGCAGCTTAGCCTGGTGCAGTGGATTGGTCTCGGGCTGGTTGTGGTGGTGTTCGGCACATGGGGCGACTTGGTGGAGAGTCTGCTCAAGCGCACTCTCGGCATAAAGGACAGCGGCAACATATTGCCCGGACACGGGGGCATGCTCGACAGGTTCGACTCGTCGCTGCTCGCTTTCCCTGCCGCCGTGGTCTATCTCTACACTCTAACACTGGTTTGACTCCCCTTCCATCAGGGTGGGTTCTAAAGATTGCCACCATAAAAACACAAAGAAACGGCAAAACCGGGAAGCATCACCCCCTGTATGTGATACTTCCCGGTTTTCTCGTTGTTGGTCTTTCTCCTCTTTCAGTTCTCTTGCGCTATACCTTTTAGTTCTTCTTGCTGAACATCACTCCTTGCTCGCGAGACTTATGCCGTTGTCGCTTAGGGTGATGAGTCTGCGCTTGTACAAGTCGCCCACAGCCTTCTTGAACACCTTTTTGCTCACCTTGAAGCGGTCAGCAATCAGTTCGGCGGGACTTTTGTCGCCAAGGTCGCAATGGCCGTTGTTGTCTTCAAGGTAGCGGAGCAACGCTTCGGAGAACTCTTCAGTGTGTTGGCGGCCTGTGGGTTGTATGGTTATGTCCATCTTCCCGTCTTGTCTCACATGGTCTATGTAACCTTTGACACGGTCGCCCATGTGCAGCGGCTGAAACACTTGGTCGTCATAGACCAGTCCTTGATGGCGGTTGTCCACTATGACCTTGAAGCCGAGGTCGGTCTTCTGCCACACGAGCAAGTCCACTTGGTCGCCGTGGTTGTAGCGGGGCGGCTCTTGCGACAAGCATTTCTCCACCTTCGCAGTGGCCATGAGGCGATAGCTCTCCTCGTCAACCGTGACATAAACGATATAGCGCCCACCTTTCACCATGCGCATCTTTTGCTCCCTGAACGGACAGAACAGGTCTTTCATGGGCCCCCATTTGAGAAACGCCCCATACTCGTTGGTCCATGCCACCTCAAGACACGCGAACTGTCCTACGGTGGCCAAGGGCTTCTCTGTGGTGGCCACAAGTTTCTCGTCTTGGTCGAGATATATCAACACGTCCAACTCATCGCCCGTCTTGCACCCATTTGGAGCATAGCGCGAGGGCAGGAGTATTTCGCCTTCGAGTCCTCCGTCGAGGTAGAAGCCGAAAGGCACTCTCTTCACCACAGTCAGGTGGTTGAACTCGCCCAGGGCGATGCGTTTATTGTTCAAGTCTTCCATCGTTCATCCTTATTGTGCGGTCGGTTATTGAGGCGAGATTGTCGTCGTGGGTCACTATGACGAATGTCTGGCCGAACTTGTCACGAAGGTTGAAGAACAGCTGGTGCAGCTCTTCCTTGT
>CAVHDN010000298.1:0-2834 GCA_963634315.1 Flexilinea sp.
GTATGGGACATGCAGGGGAGGGGGCGAAGGGGGCCAATACGAAACCCCTGCGTCCATTGAGGCTCTCCAGCGACGACATTTCGTCGGGGTCACCGTCCGTTTGCTCCACCATTGTGTAGTGTTGGGCAAACGGCAAACGATATAATGCGAAAGCCGTCACCGTCTGTTGTTGTCATTTGATGGTAGAATGAAGTTGGTCACGCTCACCGTGCTCACCGTGTCGCCCTGTTCGTCGGTAATGGTGACAAGCCAGTTGTGGAGGGTGTACCCCTTGTGCAACAGCTTGGCCACTGCCGTCACCGTGGTGCCTACGCGTGCGGTCTTCATGTGCTGTCCGCTGACGTTTGTGCCCATGCAGCGGCAGTCGGGGCAGAGGGCTTGTGAGCCCACGCCAGCCAGGTTCTCGGCCAGTGCGAGCGAGGCTCCTCCATTGAGAAAACCATAGGGCTGGCAGGTGCTGTCGCCCACAGCCATGGTGGCGGCGCAGGTGTCGGCCTCGGGGGTTGAGAGGAGCTGCATGCCCAGGGCAGAAATCATGGTTGGCCTGCGGTCAAGAAAGGTTTTTATGTGTTCGATGTTCATATAGCGCGTGTTGTCATGTATTGTGCGCACATCTCCGCGCACCTCTCGCCATCAACTCCCGCAGAGATTATTCCCCCCGCGTAGCCTGCCCCTTCGCCACAAGGGAACAGTCCCTCCATGTTTATGTGCATGAGGGTGTCTTTGCGGCGGAGCACCCTCACCGGCGCCGATGTCCTTGTCTCCACGCCAATCATCGTGGCCTCGTTGGTGAGGAAGCCTCTGCACGAGCGGCCGAAGGTCTTGAAGGCCTCTTGCAGACGTTTGGTTATGGATGGCGGAAGCCAGAAGTGCAGAGGCGAGGAAATGAGTCCTGGCGCATAGGAGCTCTTCGGCAGGTCGTAGCTCAGGCGACTGCCCACAAAGTCGGCCATGCGCTGTGCCGGTGCGGTCTGCCGCATGTTGCCTTGTTGCCAACAGTCGCGCTCCAACTGCTCTTGCCAGAGCATCATGCGCAGAGGGTCGTCGCCCTCAATGTCCTCGGGACGCGTCTCAACCACCATCCCACTGTTCGACCACTTGCCTCCACGGTTGCTCGGGCTCATGCCGTTGACCACTATCTGCTGCGGCCCTGTGGCGGCAGGTATGACAAATCCGCCCGGACACATGCAAAACGAATAGACCCCACGCCCATCGACCTGTGTGACAAACGAATATTCGGCGGCAGGGAGCCACTGTCCGCGTCCTTGTTTGCTGTGGTATTGGATTTGGTCGATAAGCTCTGCAGGATGCTCCAGCCGCACGCCCACGGCCAGGCCTTTGGCCTCAATCTCAATCTTGGCAGCGGAGAGGTACCGGTAGATGTCTCGGGCTGAATGGCCCGTGGCCAATATAACGGGACCTCTGAAAGTGAGTTCTCTGCCCGATGTGAGTTCTGTAGCTTCTATGCCCACCACCTTGTCACCCTCAACAATGAGTCGCTCCATGCGTGTTTGATGGTGCACCTCACCGCCTGAGGCTAAGATGGTGTTGCGCATGTTTTCAATGACCTTTGGCAACTTGTCGGTACCTATGTGCGGGTGAGCGTCGTAGAGTATGGACAGTGGCGCACCGTGCTGGCAGAACACATGGAGTATCTTGTCGGTATTGCCGCGCTTCTTGCTCCGGGTATATAGCTTGCCGTCGGAATAGGCTCCTGCGCCGCCCTCGCCAAAGCAGTAGTTGCTTTCGCAGCCCACCTTCTGACTCTTGGTTATGTCGGCCAAGTCGCGCTTGCGCTCTCTCACATCCTTGCCGCGCTCTATCACCACGGGGCGCAGGCCTGACTCTATGAGCCGCAGGGCCGCAAAGAGTCCGCCGGGGCCTTCGCCCACGACGACTACTGGCCTCGCCTCCGACACATCGCCGTAGTGCGTGTGAATGTAAGCATCATCCTTGGGCAGCTCGTTGATGAACGTCTGCACCCTCAGATTGACGAATGTTTGTCGATGGCGGGCGTCAATGCTTTTCTTGACTATGCGCACTGCATTTATGGTGCGCACATCCAAGCCCTGCATCTCGGCAATGTGCTTCTTGATGGTCTCTTCGTTGGCCGCCGTTTGCGGCAGCACTCTTATGTCGTATTGGCTTATCATGTCGTGTCTTATTTGCCCTCCCACTGGAAGCAGCCTATGTCGGGTTTGTCGCCGCGAAGACGTCCGCGCCTGTCGAAGGGCAGCGCACTCATGGGCAGAGCCCGGCCTATGGCAGTTGACGCGCTGTCGAGACGGAAATCGTAGGCAAGGTTGTCTTCGTCAATCAACCGGAAGTGGGCCTTGCCCTCAACACTGTCTTTGGGCGTCTCCATAAGAACGTTGCTGAAGGGTGCGAGTTTTGTCGAGTCGGTCACGGGGGGAGTGCGCATTATGCAGTTGGCGAAATAGTAGGCGTAGGCCACGGTGGAGTCTTTCACTTCGCCCATGACCTCATCGTCGGAATAGCCGGTTATGAGGGTGTTGTAGCAAACGAAGCCCCGCAACGGCACGTCGTAATTGTCGGTGAAGTTGGTGAACCGTAGGGCTACGCCGCGGTCGGCGCTGAACGGGTAGTATTGTGCAATGGTGCAATACACCACTGTAGCCATGCCTCCCTTCACACTGAGGCAATCGCCGAGCGTGTTGGACAGTTGGCAGTTGTAGAGAGCTATGTTGGAGTTGGTGGCAACCAGCCCTGGGCCTTTGCAGTTGTGTATGGTAGAATTGAGCAGAGTCAGGCGGTAGGCTGTCGAGTCATAGGCGGCAGAGTCGCACTGTATGCCATATTCGGCGCTGTGTATG
>CAVHDN010000299.1:0-2829 GCA_963634315.1 Flexilinea sp.
CCATAAGGCGGCTTCTGTAGCACGGAGAACTTATCGTCGAAGTTGAAGGGAAGGCTCTTGTCGGCATATTTGATGATACTCTGCACCTTGTCATACACCACTTTAAACGGATGGTTCTCAGGCACGTCATTCTTCCACTCCATATTGTCGTCAAGGCATTCTTGTATCAAATATTGCACTGGGCGCATCTGTGCTGTGATATTGGCAAGTTCTTCTTTGGATGTGGCAAAAATGAAGGTGCGAACAATCTCCTTTGAATTCTGCTGGCGCCAGAAGGTGGATGGTGTCTTTTGGCGTAACAGTTCGCACGCATCCGGTCCGTAAGGGAAGATCATCGGGGCTATCACACTGTTGACTATACTCGACAGATGTTTCACGGAAATGGGCTGTTTCTCGTGGCCGTTGATATAGACAGTGGCGTTGCCACGCTGCACAGTGTCCATCCACTCCTTCACCATTGACACTGCATGGTCGCGATGTACCTTCTGTTGGTCTATGAAGCCGTGACTGCTGGCACAGGCATAGTTTGCTTGATACTCAATGAATTGCTCGTACTTGGCATCGGTCAATACCTCATCAAACACCAGGAACACGATGTCCTTCAGATCCTTGTCGTTCTCATCCTCGGCACATTTTTCTGCAAAACTACGCAGTATGCCCAACTCTGTATTGTTGCGTGCCATGAGCAGGGCGAAGAAGAGGGCACTGGACTTTGTATCCCTTTTGGCACTCTTAATCTGGCTACGTAGCACGGCCTCATTCTGTTGATCGGAGAAGAACTTGAAACCATAGGGACGTATCACCTTCTGCATCATCTTCTTCTCGAAAGAGGTTGAGGCTGCGTCCGAGAAGTTTAGTATCTGGCTGGTGTAACGGTATTGCACACTGCGCATCTCATTTTTCTTCTCTTCTATCTCGCCTGACGGCAAGGCGGAGAACTGTACGGAATAGAGTCCGCCCGGTGCGCGCTGAATGATGCCTTGCTCGTTGAACCATTGCAACACGGTATCCACTTCGTCATCATAGCGAGTGCCGGCAAAGAGGGCATGGATGTTGTCTTCGGAGGGTGTCACAAGGCCGTTGTTGTTCTCGCCGGATACGTTGTTGAAAGCGTTGAGCAGCAATATGCCTTTGAATACAGCAAAGTGGGCTTCTCCCTCGTTGCTTACCTGCAGTTTGTAGGAGTTGTAGCGTTCGGTGACGGCTCCATAGTTTGTCACATCGTCCTGGAACACCTTCAGTACATAGTCCCACAGATAGTCGGTGGTGATGGTGTCACGGTTAAGGAAGCGTTCCTCACTGTCGAGAAAATCGCGGATGGAGTCGTTCTGACCAAGAAACTCAAATACACTTCGGCTTGACGAACCTACCACCGTAGCATAATGGGTGGCAAGATTGGCTGTGCCGGGGTGCAAGGGATAGAGATTGAACAGGTCTTCACGGGTGGACTGCTGGTCATTGCTGGTAGCAGTGAAAATGTCAAGCAATTGGGAGTTCATTGTATAGAACTGCTCACGCATCTGGCGGTGGCGCTCTTCGTCGATGATAGTAAACTTGCGTGACATGATCTTGAACGCAGACACCGACTCCATGTTGTATTTCATGCGGTGATAGCGTCCGTCCGTCTGTTTCAGTTGCTCCGAGTCGATACCATTGAAGGCTGACGGGTGGGAAATAAGGAATATGTAAGAGTTGCTTTCCTCATTCATGAACTTCTGTGCCACCTCCTGTAGTTGTTTCAGCACGGGTACACCGATAGCATCTGTCATCACGTCTGTGAACTCATCCCAGATGATGAGCAGACCGTTGTAAGTGCCTATCTCTGCCAGTTTGTCTTGCACCTCAGTGAGCCACTGCTTGATGTTGTCGTTGTTCAGACGAATATCAAGTTGTGCTTCGCGCAGAGTGTCGGTAACACGGTGGAAGATGCCGAGGTCGCCTGTCTTCAAACTCTCTGCCAGTTGTTCGCTGTCGTCCACTACCGATGACAGGGCTGTATGTGTGTCTATCAGGTGGTTCCAGATTTCCGGGTTTTGGCGTATTTGCTCGATATAGTTCTCATAGTCAGTCGGCACAGCTATCTCTATCTTGTGCTTCCGGAGGGTCTCTGTTACGGCTTTCTGCAGCACGAGTGCAAGGTCGCCGGGGTGCGTCATGGCTCCAAGACCATACACCTTGACTGTGAGCAGGCGCTTGCTTTCACGGAGAGAGTAGATGGCTTGGCGGATGGAGTCGAACTTGGCGTCCTTATATTCATAGTCTACCCAGTCGCGTATCTCGTCCACCTCATCGCCGAGCAAATGGCTGATGACGGCGACGGCATGGCTCTTACCCGTGCCGTAAGTACCGTTTATCCAGAAACTCTTGTGATTGTCTATGTCGTTGCCACGCACGCTCTTGATGACCGTGCGCAGCACGGAGTTGAACTGTTCGTTGGGAATGAATGATACCCATTCACCCTTCTTTTCCTCTGCGATGTCGTAGGCTGCCTTGCCTCCACGCAGTTTTATAATGTCGTCATACTTAGTAGCCATAAGCGTATGAATTTTGCTTGTTATTCTTTATTTGGTCAGGTAACGTTTGATGATGTTTCTTTTCAGATAGTCCCTGCTCTCCGCATCTTGCAACAGGTCCCATAATTCATCGTCCAACTTCGCATAAAGCAGATTCTCACGGAGGTACTTGGCAGAAGGAGTATGTCCTTTAATCGATGGTCTGTTTTCTTTCTGCCATACTAAATGATAAAATGGTGCAGATGCCAGATGATAATATGGAACCACCAATGGAATTTGGCCTTGGCTGTCATATTGGAGCATCAAACGTTTATAA
>CAVHDN010000300.1:0-2828 GCA_963634315.1 Flexilinea sp.
TTTGTGAAAATGGCAACGCCCAAAGTGTGGACAAAAGACAAGCGGCTCGCCGAAGTGCTGAAGTATGTACACAATCATATATATGAAGATGTCAATATAGACTCTTTGGCTTCCATCGCCTGTGTCACGAAGTCACACTTCATACGTCTCTTTGTCAAGGCGTTCGGAATGCCTCCTTTGCAATATATAAATAGGAAGAAGATGGACAAGGCCGAGCTGTTGCTCATCACTGAAAATCTGCCGATAAAAGAAATTGCCTACATCTTAGGCTATAGCGACCACTCCTATTTCATACGCCTTTTTAAAAAGACAACGGGCATCACTCCAATGGCCTACAGAAAGAACATGTGATAACATCATGATTTTGTCCTACATTGAAACAATATAATGCGATGACGTTTTGTGGATATTGAATAATTTTGCCGCAGTTTTCTAAACAGACATTATGGAAGGATACAAGCAAAAGAAATTCCCGTTTCCCACGAAGCGCTATGTGCAACAACTGGAGTTGGAATCTGACGAGGAGTCAATAAAGACCTACCGTAAACTTCATTCCGAAGAATACAATTGGAAGGAGATAAGAGACGGCATTCGCGAGGTTGGCATCTTGGAAATGGAAATATACATATTGGGCAACCGATTGGTCATGATTGTTGAGGCTCCTGAAGATTTTGATTGGGACGCTGCCATGGCAAAACTCGCGACTCTGCCTCTGCAAGCTGAATGGGAAGAACTGGTGGGCAAGTTCCAGAAGTGCAAGGCGAATGCCACAAGCGACGAGAAATGGCAGATGATGGAACGGATGTTTTACCTTTACGATTAAGGTGGATTAAGACAATACATCAATAAAACTCCATTTAATATGCAATATAGAAACTTGGGCAAGACAGGCTTGAAGATTTCAAGCCTGAGCTTCGGAGCGTCTTCATTAGGAAGTGTCTTCCACGAGACAAAGGAGGCTGAAAGCATTAAAGCTGTGGAAACAGCCATCGAGGGCGGCATCAACTTCATTGATGTGAGTCCTTATTATGGTCACTACAAGGCTGAGACAGTTTTGGGCAAGGCCCTCAAGACAATTCCGCGCGACAAATATTATCTCTCCACCAAAGTGGGACGATATGGCAAGGATGGGAAAAACACTTGGGACTATAGTGCCAAACGAGCCACCGAGAGTGTCTATGAGAGCATGGAACGCTTGAACATAGACTATATAGATATTATTAATGTGCACGACATAGAGTTTCAAGCAGCCTTGCCGGGCGGACTGGCGAAGGTTTGCGAGGAGACTCTTCCCGCTTTGGTCGAGTTGAAGAAGAAAGGCGTGGTGGGCCATGTGGGAATAACCGACTTGCAGCTGAAGAACATAAAATGGGTCATAGACCACACTCCCGACGGCACTGTGGAAAGTGTGCTCAACTTCTGCCATTATTGTCTGAACGACGATGAGCTTTTGGACTATCTCGCCTTTTTTGAAGCAAAAGGCATCGGCGTGATAAACGCTTCACCTCTGTCCATGGGCCTGCTCACCATGAGAGGCGTGCCCGACTGGCATCCTGCGCCCAAACCACTCGTTGAGGCTTGCGCAAAGGCTGCGCTGTATTGCAAGGAGAAGGGCTACCCCATAGAAAAGCTCGCCATTCAATACAGCGTGGGCAATCCACGCATTGCAAGCACTCTCTTCTCTTCGGCCAACCCTCAAAATGTTTTGCGCAACATTGAGTGGGCAAACCAAGAAGCCGACAAGCAACTCGTTGAGGACGTGAAGAACATCATTGGCGACCAACAACGAATAAGCTGGGCCAATTCTTAAGCTATAGCTATGACTATAATAGACGCACACAGCCATCTTTGGCTAAGACAAGACACTGTGGTGGACGGACAAAGCATCAAGACTTTGCAGCACAACGGGTCACGCTCCATGTTCTTCGGCGAGGAAGTGCAGATGTTGCCTCCCTTTATGATTGACGGGTCCAACACCGCCGAGGTGTTTCTTTCCAATATGGACTACGCTCAAGTAGGAGGAGCAGTCGTGGTACAGGAAATCATTGACGGCAACCAGAACGACTATCTCAGTCAAGTTCAGCAAAAGCATCCTAACAGGTTCTGCTGCTTAGCCATGGCCGACACGTTGGACGAGGCGAAAAGCGCGGCGAATAAGGGACTGCGCGGCTTGGCCATACCCGGACACAGGCTGCTGGGGCAGTCGCTGCTGGTAAAAATGCCTTTGTTCAAACACTTGGAAGCGGAAGGACTGGTCTTGTCGATGTGTCTGGCCGACGATGAGCATCAAATAGGAGAAATGGCAGAGGTCATTGAGGAATGTCCCAACCTTAAGGTTGCCATCGGTCATTTCGGCATGCCAACCACCTCTTCCTTCAAGTCTCAAGTGCTACTGGCCCGCAAGGGCAAGAGCGTGGGTGTGGAGTGTGGAGGTATCACTTGGCTCTACAACACCGAGTTTTACCCTTATCCTTCAGCCATAAGGAAAATATGCGAAGCTGCCGATTGGGTGGGCACCGACAAGTTGATGTGGGGCAGCGACTATCCACGCACCATCACGGCCATCACCTACAAGATGTCCTACGACTTTATACTTAAATCGCATGAACTTACTGACTCTTTCAAGAAACAATTCTTGGGCGAGAATGCTCGTGAGTTTTACGGTTTCAAGGACTTGCCAGAGCTGCCTTTTATAAAAAACATGTCAGAATAAAAAACAATACACAAGAAAACGATGAAAGCAATACAAATTTCCCATAGCCAAGAGCTTAACATCATTGACGTGGAGTCGCCCAAAACGCCAGCAGAAGGTGAGGTGCTCCTGAAGC
>CAVHDN010000301.1:0-2823 GCA_963634315.1 Flexilinea sp.
GAAACACACAGACGACAACAACATACAGGAGAAGCCTATCTTCATGATTGAGAATAGCGACTCACAGACGTCTTCGCAGGAACTGCTCGAAGAACCTGTCATCACCATAGAGGAAGACAACGATGGTGTGGAAGTGAACCAGATGGCCTGCGTGAAGCAACCGAGCCGAAGGAAAATATGGACCATGCGTCTGCTTGGACTATTGGCCGTGGTGGTGCTCATGCTTGTGTGCTACAAGGGCCTACGACTCTACAACTACTATTATAACATAGGCGTGTCGGTGTCGGTATCGCCTAAGGACAACATCAATAAGCTGGAAAGCATGAAGTCGCAAGGTGTTGCGTCGCAGTCGGCAGAAAACAGTGCAACGACAGATGGTGCGGCAGCCCACACGTCGGAGGTGGCGCTTAAGAGCGACTCAGTGCTTGGAGTGGCACTCAACATATACGAGCCACGCAACGTGGCGGCAGAGCTGACGCTCGAAGAGCCTGACATTGCCGACCATAGTGTGTTGATGTGTACACGCACAGCCGACTATACCGTCACTGGCAAGTATATAGGCAGTCTGGTCGTTGACGGTGAGGAGAAGCAGAGCGACGTGTCGCGCCTCGGCTACTGCGCCATAGAGAGTGGCAACATGGTGATAGGAATATCGCGCTTTGACAATGTGAAGGATTACGTCATCGACCACGACGGCTCCTATTTCCGCCAGTTCATACTCGTGTCCAACGGCGAACTGCCCAAGCGGTTCTTTCTGCACGGCAAGGTGGAGCGCAAGGCTCTTGCACGCACAGCCGATGACCATCTCTGCATCGTTGAGACCCGTCACCCCGAAACCCTTTGGGACTTTGCCGACGCACTGCGCGAGTATGGCTATGTGGATGCCATATACCTCACAGGCGGCAATGAGTGCGGCTTCTATCGTGCTCCCGACGGCATAGTTTATTTTTCAGAAAAGGCTCCTATGTACCACAAAAGCAAGCACCACGGTGTGGCGCCATGGCTGGTGCTGAGGAAGAGATAAAGATGAAGGTAGGAAAAGATAGATAGTGTGTGAAGAAGTGTTTCTAACATGCCAGAGGTATAGCGCGTAGTATTTATATCCTTGTTGACTTCAGCGTATCTTCGGTGTAGAACACTTCTTCATTTTTTAAGGTGGGTTCAAAAAATATCTTGGGCAAGTTTGCCATGTATTTTTAGTTGCATTACTAAGTTCTCTATCTTTCAAAGTTCTCAAACCTTTGCAGCCCGTCGTCGAGCAACTGTCGTGGACAGGCTATGTTCATCCGCATGAAATGCTCTCCGCCTGGACCGAACATAGTGCCTGGGCTGAGCATCAGTCCTTGTTCCCTTTCCAATCTCTGCTCTATTTTGTCGGCCTCCATACCAGCGGCGTGGCAGTCTATCCACAATAGATAGGTGCCCTCAAGCGGCATTATGCTATAGTCGGGGAGTCGCTTGGCAAAGAAGTCTGCGGCATGCAGGTAGTTATTCCAAATATATTGACGCAGATCGTCGAGCCACTCCTCTCCTTCGTTATAGGCAGCAATGGTGGCCAACACACCAAACGGGTTGACATCGCACACCTCATTGTCGTTGATGGCACGGTCTATCTTGCGACGCGTCTCGTCGTCCTCCGCCACAATATTGGCTATTTGCAGTCCCGCAATGTTGAACGCCTTGCTCGGCGACACACACACTGCACAGTTGCGGCTTAGCTGTGGCGACAGCGATGCGTAGGGCGTGTAGTCGTGGCCGTTGAATGTGAACTCACAGTGTATCTCGTCGGCTATCACGAACACACCGTTGCGCAAGCATATCTCGCCCACCTTGCGTAGTTCTTCTGCCGTCCACACCCGTCCGCCGGGATTGTGCGGATTGCACAGCACCATTACCTTGGCTCTTGGGTCGGCGGCTTGTCGCTCAAGGTCGTCAAAGTCCATGAAGTATCTGCCGTCCCTGAGCAGCAAACTGTTGGCCGACAGTTCGCAGCCGTTATTCCTTATCGACGAGAAGAAGCAGTTGAAGGCCGGTGTCTGCACTATCACCTTGTCGCCAGGCACGGTCATGGCCTTGATTATGGCCGACAAGGCAGGCACCACGCCACTCGTGTATATCATCCATCGCGGGTCTATGGTCCAGTTGTGGCGGCGCTCAAACCATGAGATCACCGCACGGTAGTATTCCTCCGGCACCTTAGTGTAGCCGAATATGCCGTGAGCCACGCGGTCTTGCAGAGCCTTTATTATGGCTGGTGCAGTGCGGAAATCCATGTCGGCCACCCACATGGGCAGCAAGTCCTTCCCCTCTGCCGTGTCCCACTTATAGGAGCAGGTGCCACGACGCGGCGTTACTGTGTTGAAGTCATATTTCATTCTTTCCATGTTTTCTGTATAGGTGGAAATTTATAGAACCTACCTTTACATTCTGTTCTTCTGTCCCTGTCCGGCTCCCGTTCCCTTATACTTGCTTCGAGTGGTGTTGAACTTATAGCGCACGGTGAGTTCCACTTTGCTTGTAGAAAACTCGTCATAGACCATCTCCTTCAGTTGTCCGAATTTTCCTATTATGTGTCTGTCGTATGTCCCTAACACGTCGTCGATGTAGAGCTGAAGCGACAGACGGTCGTTCATGAAGCTCTTTGAGATGCTGATGTCAGTGTTGAACATAGGCTTGTATATGTATATGTTTTGCTCGTGCCCCTTGGTTGTATAGCTCATAATGACCGACAGCGTGGCCAGCTTAGTGTCGAAGGTGTTGTTGAAGCGGAACATGGCCAGCGGCTTGTCGAGATAGTTGCCCCCTCTGGTGGTCATCTTGAAC
>CAVHDN010000302.1:0-2800 GCA_963634315.1 Flexilinea sp.
GAGATATATCTCTCGGCACTGAACAGATTCAAACGTTATCAGGGCGACATCAGCTTGGACGACATCAACCGCGACATGATGGAGGCCTACGAGACCCACCTGCGGCACTGCTGTCTGATGCCCAACACCATAGCCTTCTACATGCGCACGCTAAGGGCCGCCTACAACAGGGCCGTGGCAAAGGGATTGACCTGCGACCGCAAGCCGTTTGCCAACCTCCACACGGCCCTGGGCAAGACCGAGAAGCGTGCTGTGTCGGCCGATTGTCTGCGCCGTCTCGCGGCATGCAATCCCAACAGCGCGGCGGCAGAGTTCGCACGCGACATGTTCTTGTTCAGCTTCTACACGCGCGGCATGGCGTGGATAGACATGGCTTTTCTGCGGAAGAGCGACATTCGCGACGGTCAACTCACCTATTGCAGGAGGAAGACGGGACAACGGCTGACCATAAAGTGGGACGGGAGGATGCAACGTTTGGTGGACAAGCACCCGGGCGCGGGCGATTATCTGCTGCCCATAATAACCAAGCGGAACGGCAAGGAGCGCAACCAGTCGCGCTACCTGCTCTACAAGACCAACCTACAGCTGAAGGCTCTGTCGCAGCAACTCGGGTTGGAGCGTCGGCTTACCATGTATGTGGCGCGCCACTCGTGGGCGAGCATAGCGCGGGCGCTCGACATCCCCACACACATAATAAGCAGCGGCATGGGGCACAACTCCGAAAAGACCACAATGATATACATGAAGACGCTCAACGCATCGGCCATTGACGAGGCCAACCGGCGCATAATGGAATTCATTGAATAGCCTCCTGACGGGGTGGCGATGGCATAAAAACACAAAATGCATCTCCCGCCCGAAGATGCATTTCCGATTGCAAAAATAGACATAAATCCATTATCAAACAAATTTTTTCAATGTTTTTTTCGCTTTTCTCCCTTTGTGGAAGCCAACTTTGCCATTGACGAAAGTAATTCGACACATGGTCTATGGCTGTGCTCGGAATATCGGCGCGCCCTACATTTATATATAGGCCGTGGCGCACTAAGATTTGTTTGCCCATCCTAAAGCATAGGTTTAGACTTCCTAAAGGGCATATATAGACATGCTAAAGGGCAACTGCAGCCCGGCCAAAAGGGAAGGAAGAAAAACGAATGCATATTTTTTGCATGTAATAATCGTTTTTCGTAATTTTGCCGCCGTTTTCAAAACTAACACACAAACCATTCAACAAGCCGCACAAAGGGGCGGAACCTTTATGGAGAATAACGAAAGGCGCGAGAAGGAAAGGATACTAAGGCACAAGCTCGACTTGCTGCTGCGCACAGGAAAGATTTTGGTGGAAAGTGCGGCCGACACAAGCCGCATACTGCGCAACATGAAGCGCACGGCGGCCTATCTGGGACTGCCGGAGAAAAACCTGCACATCTACATCAACTACAACATGCTCGAGGTGAACCTCAGCGACGAGGAACACTCGTTCTGCAAGTTTCAGCGGTGCGACAACCACGGCATAAACATGACCGCCATATCGGCGGTGAGCAAACTGTCGTGGCGAGCCATACGCGAGGACTATTCGCTGGAGAAGTATGAGGAAGAACTGGAGAAGATACGCACACGGCCACGCAACTACACCACGTGGCAGGTGGCCATAGGCGCAGGCTTTGCCTGTGGAGGCTTCTGTGTGCAGTTCGGCTGCGACTGGCCCGCATTCTTCTATGCCTCCATTGCCGCCATACTGGGTTTCCGCTTCAGGGCATGGCTCAACGCCATAGGCTCCAACGGATATGTTAACGTGGCCATAGCCGCCTGCTTTTCCACTATCTTGGCTTGGCTCTCCACGTTTCTCTCCACACCTGCCGTAGGGGCCTTATTGCCCGAATGGCTGGCAGCGCTGCTTCACTCCGACACCTCTTGGCACCCGCTCATGGCGTGCGCCCTGTTCATAGTGCCCGGCGTGCCCATGATAAACTTTGTGGCCGACATGGTAGAGAACCATATAGAGATGGGCCTCAACCGAGCCATCAACACCTTCCTCATGGTGGCGGCCATGTCGTTTGGCATTGCCTTGGCCATAACCGTGTGCGGCGTTGACAACTTTGCCAAGGACCTTAGCATGACACCCCACAACAACTACCTCAGCTACTCGGTGGCGGCGGCCATATCGGCCATGGGCTTCTCCATGATATTCAACATAGAGCGGCGGCTGCTCTGGGTGGTGGCCTTAGGTGGAGTGATAGCAGTGTGCACGCGCAACTTCGTAAACCTCGGGCCGAGCAACGACAACATAGGACTCGACATGGGACTGACCATTGGTTCGCTTGTGGGGTCGCTCCTCATCAGCATAATATGGATTAAGGGCACACACGTGTTTCACACGCCCCACCACTGCTTAGCCATACCGAGTGTGATACCCATGGTGCCTGGCGTGCTGATGTACAGGTTCCTCTTCGCTTTGATACAGATGCACGGCATTGTGGGCGAGGTGACCGAGGCGGTGCACAATGGTGTGAGGGCTTCCATAGTCACGATGTGCATAGCCTTGGGCGTGGCCATACCTAACATCTACGCCCGCAAGTGGCTCATGCCCATGCGTAAGCAAAAGCTCGACAAACTTATAAAGGAACGCGAGGAGCGCGGAATATTCAAGCCGTTCGACGAATAGCGGCGGTAGAAAAGTTTTTATTCAAGAAACAATCTTGGCTATATGGTGAGCATTGCGTCCTTGCCCACCATATAGCCAAGATGATTATCAACAGACCGCCACAGCGACGGTTGGAAATACTATGGAGTCCTCCCC
>CAVHDN010000303.1:0-2799 GCA_963634315.1 Flexilinea sp.
AGCTTCAAGCCATCCTTTGTGCGTTCTTTTTCTGCCTTGCGTGCCATATCTTATATAATTTAAAACGGCAAGTCCGATGCTCCTAAGACTGTGTACTCTCCTATAAGGTCTCCAACGACCAATTATCACTCTACGGGCATGCGGAACCAAACTGAATATTGGACTCAGAAGTCCATTGTGCTTTATAGCCTACTTACTTGCCGCCTGCAAAGGAAACTACTTTCAGGTGAATCTGTAGCGGAGGGATGAAAAATGTTATTTCCCGTTTCGCTCGGGGCAGGGCCAGGTGGTGAACTGAATAGTTACGGCTTTTCTCCCATTCCCTAAAAAAGCAAAAAAAAGAGTGGGCCAATTATCTCTTTTAAATATAATTGCTACCTTTGTGGGAGAATGAAAAGGAACTTTTAAACCATTAAACAATAAGCAAAGCATGGAAAATAACGCACAGCTCATAGCCCAGTGCGAGGCTAAGGCCAGGCAATGGCTAACTCCGTCGTTTGACAGCGAGACACAGGAGGCGGTAAGGAAAATGTTGGACAACGCCGACAAGGCCGACCTCATTGAGAGTTTCTACAAGGACCTGGAATTTGGAACAGGCGGCCTGCGCGGCATCATGGGGGCTGGAAGCAACCGGATGAACATATACACCGTGGGCATGGCCACCCAGGGCTTCGCCAACTATCTGAAGAAGAACTTTGCCGACCGCAGCGACATCTCGGTGGTGGTGTGCCACGACTGCCGCAACAACAGCCGACTCTTTGCCGAAACCGTGGCCAACATCTTCTCGGCCAACGGCATCAAGGCTTATCTCTTCGACGACATGAGGCCCACGCCCGAGTGCTCTTTCGCCATTCGTCACCTGGGCTGTCAGGCTGGCGTCAACGTTACGGCAAGCCACAACCCGCGCGAGTATAACGGCTACAAGGCGTATTGGGAAGACGGGGCGCAGGTGCTCGCACCTCACGACACGGGCATCATTGACGAGGTGAACAAGGTGAAGATTGACGACGTGAAGTTTGAGGGCAACAAAGACCTCATTGAAATCATTGGCAAGGAAATCGACGACATCTATCTGGACAAGATAAAGGGCATCTGCATAGACCCTGAAGCCATAAAGAGGCAGAAGGACCTGAAGATTGTATATACTCCGCTGCACGGAACGGGCATGATGCTCATTCCGCAGTCGCTCAAGCTGTGGGGCTTCGACAACGTTCATTGCGTGGAGGAGCAGATGGTGAAGAGCGGTGACTTCCCCACGGTGGTGTCGCCCAATCCCGAAAACGGCGAGGCACTGACGCTGGCCTTGCGCGATGCCAAGGCTATGGACGCTGACATCGTGATGGCGAGCGACCCCGACGCCGACCGCGTGGGCATGGCATGCAAGAACGATAAGGGGGAGTGGGTGCTGATAAACGGCAACCAGACGTGCCTCATCTTCTTGTGGTACATCATAACCAACCGCAAGGCTAAGCACCTGATGAAGAAGGGCGACTTCATCGTGAAGACCATCGTGACGACGGAGGTGATAAGGAAGATTGCCGAGAAGCAGAACATAGAGATGCGCGACTGCTACACCGGCTTCAAATGGATTGCGCGCGAGATTGCGCTCTCGGAGGGCAAACAGCAGTACATAGGCGGCGGCGAAGAGAGCTACGGCTTCCTGGCGCAGGACTTCGTGCGCGACAAGGATGCTGTGTCGGCGTGCTCGCTGCTGGCTGAGATATGTGCCTATGCAAAGGACAACGGCAAGAGTCTCTACGACTTGCTCATGAACATTTACATGGGATATGGGTTCTCAAGGGAGTTCACGGTGAATGTGGTGAAGCCGGGCAAGACGGGTGCCGACGAGATAAAGCAGATGATGGCCGACTTCCGCGCCAACCCTCCCAAGGAGCTTGGGGGAAGCGACATAATGGTGTGGAAGGACTATCAGTCGCTCACGCAGACCAATGCCGACGGCACGACAAGCGTGATTGACATGCCCACGACAAGCAATGTGCTGCAGTGGTTCTGCGGCGACGGCACAAAGGTGAGCGTGCGCCCGTCGGGCACTGAGCCTAAGATTAAGTTCTACATTGAGGTGAAAGACCCGACAATGAAGTGCGCGGGATGCTACGAGCGGTGCATGAAGGATGCCGAAACGAAGATTGAGGCCATCAAGAAGTCACTGAACTTGTAAAAAGGTGGGGGACGGAGCTTCGACCTCTCACCCTCCCCTAGTAGTCTGTAAAGTCTAAAAGTTGACTAAAGGCATTGTTTTCCCATTGATGGGCACAATCGGAACTATTGCAAAAGATTAGTAGCCGAGGCAATGTCGGTCATAATGGAAGAGTATGGTGCTGGTGGGAAAGTTTCCCACACAACCGTGTCGGACTGGATGAAAACTGTCGGACTCGCCTTGCTGAAAGAATCACGCAACGACATAAAGACAACAAGAAACAACCATTAAGTAATTTATTTTAACGATTTAAAACAGAAGTAATTATGAAAGAAGATGTAAATGAAGTACTGGCTGGAGCAATTGAAGGAGTAGCATCTAGAAACAATGCAGAAAAAACGCTCAATATTCTTGCAAATGTAGTGTTGATTTGTGGTATTCTTGCATCCGTAGTATGTCTTTTTAGTATGATAGGCAGAGAACCTGTGTTTAATCCTTCTGGGTTAGCAACTACTCTTTTAATATTTTTTTCTTCGCTTATTAGCTGTTGCTTAATGAAAGTATTGGGTAATATTTCCCGGCTCAGGGGGGAAATGTCCGTGGAAGACTTCTCCCCTTACTAGCCAAATATCTTCATCATA
>CAVHDN010000304.1:0-2786 GCA_963634315.1 Flexilinea sp.
ATAGAAAAGAGGCGCCTCATTTCTACCGGAAAAGAGGCGCTTTTCTAAAAGGGGTGAAAAAGACAGGTCAGAAATACCGCCAATTATTTACAGCTAAGAGAGTTGCGACTTGCGGAACTTTAATTACTGGTCATTAGTCAATGAAGCGGCGTGTAATGTCGCCATATGCATCAATGCGACGGTCACGCAGGAACGGCCACCACCGTCTAACCTGCTCACTGTGGTCCATGTCTATGGTCACCACTGCACTCTCCTCTTCGTTCTCCGACGCTTCATGAAGCAGTTCGCCCTGCGGCCCAGCCACGAACGAAGTGCCCCAAAACTGTATTCCATCGGTTTGTCCCGACGGGTCAGGTTCAAATCCCACACGGTTGACAGTCACCACAGGCAGTCCGTTGGCCACGGCATGACCACGCTGCACCATCTGCCAAGCCCGTCTCTGACGTTGCTGTTCCTCCTCATCGTCACTTGAAGCGTAGCCAATGGCCGTGGGGTAAATAAGCATTTCAGCACCGCGCAGAGCCATGAGCCTTGCGGCCTCCGGATACCACTGGTCCCAGCACACCATCACGCCCAGCCGCCCCACGCTCGTTTCTATTGGTGCAAAGCCTTTGTCGCCTGGCGTGAAGTAGAATTTCTCATAATAAGCAGGGTCATCGGGAATGTGCATCTTGCGGTAAGTGCCAGCTATGGTACCATCGCGCTCAATGACGACTGCAGTGTTGTGGTAGAGACCTGCGGCACGTCTCTCAAATAGTGAGGCCACTATCACCACCCCATGTTCCTTTGCAAGCTTGCCGAACAGCTGTGTCGATGGGCCAGGTATTGTCTCGGCCAAGTCGAAGTTGGCCACGTCCTCCACTTGGCAGAAATACAGTGAGTTGTGAAGTTCCTGCAACACTATGAGCTGTGCACCGCGCCTTGCGAGGTCGGCCACGCCTAAGGCCAGTCGGTCCATGTTGTCGGAGGTGTCGGAGGTGTTGTGCTGTTGCAGCAGTCCTATCTTTAATTCTCTCATAGTTTCAATTTCGTTTTGTAGTTATTTTGATTTTGCTTTATCAATACTTCGACTTTCTGTTTGTCAGTAGTAGGAGCATTTCTATGAAATGCGACCTTGGTGCCAGGGGTGCATCTTGGAAATCTGCACCTACTACACTGTGCAACTCGGAAATCTGCACCTACTACACTGCGCAGTCATCGGGCTTGCTAGTAGGAGCGTTGGTCTTAAGTCTTTTATTTGCCTTTTTCGTTTCGCTTCACAGAGGGAACTGCATTGTGCAACAGTGCAACGAACCATGCTGTACTATGACGCTACAACAGTTGATGCCCACTATCTCTCGCCCTGGAAACGCTGCGCCAATGGTTTTCATCGCCACTCGGTCGCAAGCCTCTTGACCGTAGGTGGGACAAAGCACCGCTCCATTCACCACGAGGAAGTTTGCGTAGGTGGCAGGCAACCGTTCGCCTTGACTCACAATGGGAGCAGGCATGGGCAGTTTGAGCAACCTGTAGGGTTTGCCGTCGATGGTGCGCAACGTTTTGAGTTGCTCCTCCATGAGTTTTAATTCGGACCATTGCTCGTCGGTCGGGTCGTCACAGCCCACATAAAGCAAAGTGTTGTCGGGTGCAATCCTCACCAAGGTGTCTATGTGTCCGTCGGTATCGTCGCCCACCAACATTCCGTGGTCTATCCACACTATGCGTCGAGCACGCAGTGTCTCCTTCAGCCTCTGTTCAACGTCTTCTTTGTCGAGCGGTTGGTTGCGGTGCGAAGCCATGAGACAATGGGTCGTAGTAAATACAGTTCCCTTGCCGTCGCTTTCTATCGAGCCACCCTCAAGCACGAAGTCAAGATGACTCTCGTAGTTGCCCTCAAGCTCACCAGTCTCATACAGCAGGCGATTGATGGCGTTGTCCTTGTCAGCAGCAAACTTCTCGCCCCATCCGTTGAAACAGAAGTCGAGCAACAAGCGACCACCCTGTCCATTAGTGAGGGTGATGAAGCCATGGTCGCGCGCCCACGTGTCGTTGGTGGGACAAGCCATCGCGATAGTGTTGTCCAGCACATCCGGCTCATCTATGGCACTCTCCCTAATGGCCGCCAAAGCCTCTTCTGGACGAGGGGCCACTATGAGCAGTCGCTCGCGCCTTGCTATCTCCACAGCCAACTCTACGTAAGTGGCTGTTATATCGCCCAATGTCGGAGCCCAGTCGGTATCGGCATGCGGCCATGTGAGCTGTACGCCCCATTGCGGAGCCCATTCAGCGGGCAGTTGGAACATTGTTTTGTCTGTCATCTCTTTCTTCATTTGCACTTTCTCTGCCATTGCACCTTTGTATTTACAGAACCCACCTATAATAAGCGTGTATAGAAAATTACACGCAGTTTTATTATTTGTTTGCAGCATCAAGTCAACAGTTGGCTAGGCTCGGTGATGAACGTGTCGGCTCCATTTTGCAAGAGGAAGTCTTTGTCGCGGAAGCCCCATAGCACACTGATGCAAGGAAGCCCGCAGTTTCGAGCCGTGGCCACATCAACATCACTATCACCAACATAGACAGCACCATCCTTGCCCACCCCTAATTGGCGCAAAGCCTCCTCAACAGTGTCGGGAGCGGGCTTCTTGCGAATGCCTTCGCGCTCGCCAATGGCCACCTCAACACTATCACCAAAGAAGTGTTTGCACAGTTCTTGTGTGGCCTCATAGAACTTGTTGCTCACCACGGCTATCCTCTTCCCTCTCCGTTTCAGCTCAGCGAGAGTCTCGCTTATGCCGGTATAAGGA
>CAVHDN010000305.1:0-2775 GCA_963634315.1 Flexilinea sp.
TGCGTCGTCTGTACTGACGTTAGAACCGCAGGGTGATGCCCGCCATCATGGTGAAGCCCGCCATGGGAATGAAGCCTATCTGATAGTAGCGCGGGTCGGTGTCCTTGTCGTCGGCGCTCTGATAGGCTGAATAGACCCATCCGCTGGCGGCATAGTGGCGGTCGAAGAGGTTGTTCATGTTAATGCCGAACACCACCTCCTTGAGAACTTTCTTCACGGGCAACGTGTAACTGAGGTTGAGGTCGCTCTGCGAGAAGCAGGGCAGCGAGCGCTGCTTGTTCTCAGTGTTGTCGAGATACTGGCGGCTTACGAAGTTGGTGTGCCACACGGCCTGGAAACCACGGTAGTGGATGTTGGCAAAGCCGTTGAGAATGACTGAGGGTGAGAACGACAGGGTGGACTTGTCGTAGTGTATGGTGCGGTAGCCCGACTCGGCACCCCAGTCTTCGGCATACTCGGTGAAGTCCTTGATGCGGTTTTGCGAGAGGGCTGCGTTGCCGGCCACGGTGAGCCATGTCAGCGGACTCCAGTCGGCAGAGATTTCAGCTCCCATGCGGTAGCTCTTGTCGATATTGGTGGTGAGGTTCTCGCCGATGTCGCTCTGCTGGCCGGTCTGCACAAACTGGTCTTTGTAATACATGTAGTAGAGGTTGAGACCGGCATGCCAGTCGTCGCCGCTATACTGGTAGCCCAGTTCGACGTCGGTGAGGTGCTCGGCCTTGGGAGCGGGATAGGAACCGTTGTCGGTGAAGTTGTTGCGCTCGGGTTCGCGTCCGGCATAAGCCACCGACACATAGGCACGGTGACCGTCCCAGTGGAAGTTGAAGCCTGCCTTGGGGTTGAAGAAGTTGTAGTCTTCGTGGATGTTGAGCATCTGGTTGTTGTAGGTGCCGTCGTCGTTCTGCACAAACTTGTCGTTCATGCCTGAGGTCTTGTAGTGCACGTGACGGAACTGCAGGTCAACAAACACGTCCCACCAGGGCAGGATGTGCTCTGTGGCCTTGACGAAGGCAGAGTAGTCGAACTTGTGGGCGTCGGAGTCGTAGTACTGGTTGCCGCTGTATGGCTTCACCACGTTGCTGTAGCCAGTGCGCGTAGAGATGTAGTCGATGTAGCCGAAGTGGTTACCGCGGAATTGCTGCAGGTTCACTCCGCCCACGATGTCCCAGTCATGGTCCTTGTAGTTGACGTTATAGACCACGCCGTAGGTGTGCTGCGTGAGGCCCTTGCGGCGTATGAAGTCGCTGCGCTTGACGAAGTTGCCGTCGGCATCGGTGGCATACATGCCAAACTTGGCAAACTTGTTGTTAGGTCGGAACTCCTTATAGTAGCCGTAGCCGTAGGTGTAGTGGATGGCGGCATTGTGGGTCCAGTGGGCCGAGGGTTGCCAGGTTGCGCTGAGGATGTTGTGGTCCTGCGTGAAGTTGTCGGTGGTCTTGTCCCAGTAGGAGCCGTTGTCGAGGGTGTAGCGCTGGCTCTGGTAGTTGCCGGCAGCATCCTGAGGGAAGGTCCAGGCGTTGTCGTCGAACACCATGCTCTCGTAGAGCGAGTTGAAGCGGCCCAGTCCGTGCTTGTACATATCTTTATAGGTGCTCACGCCCTGCGACATGAGCGAGGCATCGTCGTTGCCTGCTGTGACTCCGTTCCATGCCTGTCCGGTGTGCTCGTAGTTGCCTATGTTCTTATAGCGTATCTGGAAGTTCTGTCCGAGCCACGTCAGTCCACCGTAGAACGAGCCGCTGTTGCCGGCCGTGCCGTGCAGATAGCCGTCGGTGCCGGTGTGGTGGAAGGCACCGTCGAAGATGAGGTGGTTGAAGAGCAGACCCGTAGAGAAGTTGAGACCGGCGTTATAGGTATTGTAGGTGCCGTAGGAGCCGGTGAGTTCGAGCGACGGCTTGTAGCTGGGGGTGGCCGATGCCAGTGAGATGGTGCCGCCGAAGGCACCGTCGCCGTTGGTGGATGTGCCTATGCCGCGCTGTATCTGAGCGGAGCCGAGGAGCGAGCCATAAGAGTTCATGTTGGCCCAGAACACCGTTTGGTCTTCGGGCGAGTTGAGTGCCACGCCGTCGAGGGTGACATTGATGCGGCTTCCGGCGGCGCCACGGATGCGCATATAGACCGTACCCGTGCCGAGACCGTTCTCGCCCCAGGCCAGCACGCCGGGGGTGTTGGCAAAGAGGAAGGGCAGTTCGCGCCCCGTCTTGCTGAAGTTGTTAAGGTCCTTCTTACCGATGTTTGCCACTGCAAACGGTGCGTCCTGCTGTGCGCGGACACCTTTCACTACCAATTCCTGCAGGGTGGCCTGCCGGAGCGTGTCAACAGCCTGCTGTGCCTGTGCCGGAACCATGCCGGACAGAGCCACTGCCAGCGGCGCTGCACTGATGAGATGCTTCATTTTTACAATGAATTTAATAAAACTAATAAAGGGAAATCCTTTTGCCTACGCCGGCATTACCCGGATCAGGTCAATGGGTATATTCTCAGCACCGGACAAACGCCCGGGCACCCCTTAGACGGCAGTCTGCCATCCAGCGTGCAAAATTAGCACTTATTGACGGAATGGCCAAACGAATGGCGGATATTGTCTCTCAGACATCTGAAATTTATCTATTGTTTCCACGCCACTTCTCTTTTGTTGTTTGCAAGTCCTGCCTATGTGGATATTGGTGCAAACTACAGTAATTCAAGTTCCGAAAGTCGCAACTTGGACACATTATTATATATATAGCTTTGATTGTATCAAAACGACAGACGATTGCTTCTACGGCAATAAAT
>CAVHDN010000306.1:0-2764 GCA_963634315.1 Flexilinea sp.
GCGCCAACGCCAAGCTGATGAACGACCTCAACATGAGCAAGGCCGGCACGTTCACTCCGATAGGCAACGGCGACAACCACTTTGCAGGAATCTTCGACGGCCAGGGCTTTACCATCGACAGCCTCACCGTTGGCAACCAGAAGTATGCCGGCCTGTTCGGCTATGTGCAGGACGGTGCGATACGCAATGTCACCCTCGACCATCCCTTCGTCTCCACCACCAGCAACTACGGCGGCTGCATCGCCGGCTTCGTGACCCGCAACGGCGGCACGATAGAGAACTGTGTGGAGAACTGCCACGTGAAGAATGCCACGCTCGACGGACTCGCCGGCAAGGCCGACTATGTGGGCGGCATCGCCGGCAAAGCCGACATGAGCGCTGTGATACGCGACTGTTCCTTCCAAGGCACCATAAAGCCCCACGAAGAGTACGTGGGCGGCATCGTAGGAGAGTTGAACTCGGGTGCAAAGATCTACAACAGCATCGTCGTGGGTCCTTCTACCGTTTGGGGCGACGACTATGTGGGTGGCGTGGTAGGCTACATGACCGACGGTGCCACGCTCATCGACAACTGCTATGCCGACCAGTCGGCAGGCGACGTCACCGTGCATGCGTCCGACAACAACTATGCCGGTCTGATACGCGGCTACGACAAGAGCGGCTCGGCAACAAACACTAAATACAACGAGGGCAACCTCAGGTATGAATTCACCGGAAAGAAGATCAAGGTTGGCGACAAGGAAGCCTCCGAGATGCACATCACCGGTGTGGCAGCCGAAGGCAAGGGCACCTATTACGCCATTGTCGACATAGGTTCCACCGCCAACTATTTTACCACCGAGATAGAGACACTGAAGGGCGCTGAGGAGCTCTCGTTCTGGGATAACAACAGCAACCTTGCAGGTACAAAGGCGTGCGGCTGGATAAACATGAAGATAGCCGACTATGCTTTCGACAGCAACTTCAAGAGCCTGAAGATGTGCTACAAGATGTTTGCCGGTGATGACCACACGGTGATGCTCCGCCCCGGCGACGTGTATCCCGCCGGCGACAAGATGTTTGCCAACAGTCCCAATGCAAAAATCTATGTGGATGCAGAATACTACGACGAGTTCTGCACCGATTCTATGTGGAGCAAGTACAAGCAGTATATTGTTCCTACCACCTCTATGCGCACCGAGGATGTGAACGCCGAATACGGCGCACGCTATGCCTACGACCGCAACCGCGACAACACGGGTTCCATCGTAAAGGTGGACAACGGCAGTACTTACGGCTCAAGCCAGGTGCACGTGATTGGTGCCGACGACAGTTACATCAACGACAACAGCAATACGCTGTGGATATACCAGGACATAGGCCAGACCTACGACTATAACACCACTAAGATTTGGGCCTCGTCGTTCAAGGGCAAGGACAATATCAAGACTGTAAAATTCCAGCAGATTACCAAATCGGCCGACAGTGCCAGCCAGCCGTTCAACATCGCCATAGGCGACTCGGCCTTTGCCAACTGCAAGAACCTCGCAGCATTCAACGTGGCACTCTATTCCGACCAGGGCAGCGATCACGTGGAGACGATTCTCCCTGAAAACATGCCTATAGGCAAGGGCGTGTTCGACGGTTGCACCAGTTTGAAGATCTTTGTGCCAAAGAGCCTGGTGAGCACCTTCAAAAACGACACCCAATACGGTTGGGCACAATATAAAGACCTGATAGAGGTGGGCGAATTTGGTGCCAACGACTGGACTGAAGCCGGCGTGATATACTCTTATTACACCTCCGAGGACGGCCAGACGCGCTACACCAACGCCAACAACCAGGAGATGGAGAAGAAGCTGGCTTCGTGGAAGACGGAATACCGTAACCTCTCGATGTCGAGCATTTTGGAATATGGCAACGACAGTGAAATAAAATATGTGTTTGCCTCGGGTGTAGAAGAAAGCAAACTGAAGAACGGCCAACTGAAGCTGTACAGCGATATAGGTGAATATTACCCCCATCACTACAAGACGCTGGCACTCTCGGCCAACGGATTCCAAGGCAAGACAGGCATCAAGTCTATCGTGTTTGAGGACATAGTGGCCAACAACTACAACACCGTGACCGACTTCTCGCTCGTCATCCCGAGCAACACCTTCAAGGGCTGCTCAAACCTCAAGGAGCTGAACATGTTCATGCTGAACACCAAGGGCACCAACCATTACGAGGGCATCAAGCCTTCGCAGGTGTTCATCGGCGAGCATGTGTTCGACGGCGTTGACCAGGACTTCCGCATCAAGGTGCTGCCGGCCTACTACAACGACTTCATCAACGATGCCAACTGGAGCCAGTACAAGGACTACATCGTGGCTTGCGACTACCTGCCGACCGATGCAACAGATATAAAGCGCTATGGCGTGACCTACGGCTATGCCACCCAACTGATGAACGGCATGACCACCACACAGATAACCTCATTGAGCATGTCGTGGCTGACCCCGGCGCTTATCGCTGTACGAGTGGCGTTGACTGCTGCAACTCTTTGGTCTGCTGCTTATTCGTCAGTAGGCACAGGTATTGAGGTTCCGGCAGAATATGCTCGGCAAGTTGCTGGTCGGGCAGGATTTGTGACGGTGGGAAGCAAGGTTTTTGCCCAAACAAAGAGCGCTGTTGAAATTGTTGAAGGTTTGTACCATGAAATGCTTATAGACAGGCTGGAAGATGCTGTCTTCTTTGGCACGGATGGAATTTTATATACAGCAGGCGGAATCGCATATAATTC
>CAVHDN010000307.1:0-2754 GCA_963634315.1 Flexilinea sp.
GTTGAGGAAGTTGGGATAGTAGAGGTGGGCCTGGAACTGGCAGATATATCCGTAGAACTCGTCGATGCCGCGCTTGTCGGGCGTCGACGCAGACCCCTCGTAGCCTCCGGCCCATTTGCCGAACATGCCCGTGCGGTAGCCCTGGTCCTTGAGCATCTCGGGCAGAATCTTGTGGGCCGGGTCGTAAGGCTCTTGTCCCACTACGGCAAAGTCCACGTTGTTGCCATACTTCACGGTTTTGGCATACGACCAGTATTCTTTGTTGCCCCGCACGTGAGAGTGTCCGGAGTGCTGTCCCGTCATGAGAGCCGCGCGCGACGGGGCCGACACCGGCGAACCGGCGTAAGCCTGGGTGAACCGCATGCCCTCGCTTGCCATCCGGTCGATGTTGGGGGTGGATATGAACGGCTGACCGTAGCATCCAAGGTCGCCGTAGCCCATGTCGTCGCACATTATAAATAATATGTTGGGGCGCTGGCTGCTGTGTTTTCCTGCTTTGGCCTGCTTGGCGGAAAGCACCGCCGGCATGCATGCGAGGCTTGTCGAAGCCAGAATGAGTTTCTTGTTGATTGCCATAGTTGTATATAGATTTGTTTTGCCTGCAAAATTAGTGTTTAATCTTCGGAAACGGTGGCGTTTTCATGTAAACATTCTCAAAAAAGGTGGATATGACACGGATGCCATACCCACCTATACGTGCGTGGAAATATTACTTAGACTCGCTGCTGTCGGAGAGTCCGAAGAGTTCGTTGTAGCCAGGGTTCTGCGTGAGCTGTGGGTTGAGCACAATCTGGCTTGTTGGCACCATCATCAGATAATAGGTGTCGAGCCATCCTCCGTCGGAAGCTAACGGGCTTGGATAGGTGTAAATCCATCCTGAGCCAACGGAGTTGTTCTCGCCAGTTGACTTGCCCGTGCGCTGTATTTCCTCATAGTCGACGAAACTACCCGAATACTTACTGTTCTTTGTGCCATAGGGGTTGTCGGTTGCAGTTATCCACATTCCACATGGTTGGCGGTTGACGTAGTAGGCTGCCTTAGCCCAACGGCGAATGTCGTAGAATGCGAATCCCTCGCCGAACAACTCTATCTGGCGCTCGCGGCGTATCTCCCAAAGCACAGGGTCTACGTTGTAGTTGCCGAACTTTCCGCCTTTGCCAGTCCACCATGGTGCATCGCCCTTGTCACGGTTGGGGTCGAAATTATCGTCGATGTCGGCAACAGTCATGTGTGCAACGCCTGAGCGGTCGCGCAGCAGGTTTATGGTCTTGTCGGCCACGCTTTGGTCAAATTTGCCAAGCTCCCATGCGGCTTCTGCATAGTTGAGCAGTACTTCCTCAATCTTGAATATAGGCTTGTCGGCAGTGCAGTATGCGCTTGAGCCTGTAGAGAGCTCCCACATGTCGTAGTGCTTCCATGTGTAGTAGCCGGTTCTGCAGCGCATGTATGCTGTTGTAGAGTTGTCTGTGAGGTTCGGGCTGTTTTTCGTCAGCGATGCGCCCCAGTTCTGTCCGGGCACGCGCTTCATGCCCGTTCCTCCGAATGAGCCTCCGCGCAAGCACTGTGTGTTGGCACCGAGATAATCCATGTAGGTGCGGTATTTAGCAGCATCCTCGGCAGTGACCGTGTGGCCTTCTACCACGTCACCCTCTTTCAGGTATTTCCATGTCTTGAACGTGTTCACGCCATCAACCGTCCCGCTGTTTGGAGCCACTACGTAAGGCGGCTGTATATTTTGGTAGAGTCGTGGGTCGCGGCTGTCGAAGGTATCCCACATGTCTTTGCCTTTGCCGCCCTTGTATCCCGACTTGGGGTTGGCTATCGGCAGTCCGTTCTTCATTAGGAACATGTCAACGCTGTATTGTGGCACATCCTCAAAATGTGCTGCAATGTGCTCATAGTCGTTGCCGCGGTTCATGAGAATGCCGTCGTAGTATTGCTTGTAGAAGATCACGCCGGGCACGTTGTTCAGGTCCTCGGTTGTCCACATCTCCCCGTATCCGGCTGCCGGATAACTCTCAGTTCCCTTATACAGTGTGGGGTATTGGTTCATGAGGTTTTGCGACACTTCGAGACATTTTGAGAGGTATTGCTCGTAAGGCTCGCTTAGTCCGTGATATTTTGCCCATGTGCCCTCACGCAGGAGGAATCTCGACAATGCGGCTCTGGCGGCGTTTGCCGTGATAGTGTTGTCACCGTCGTCGAAGTCGCCGATGTTGTCAATGGCGTATTCAAGGCAGCTTATGATGTTCTCTGCCACTTCGGCACGCGGCGTGCGCGGTCCGTAAGTTTCCTCACTGCTCTCGTTTATGACCTTGTCAATCCATGGTACGTCTCCAAAGCGGTCGATAAGCTCCATGTACCACCAGGCTTTGAAGAAGTAGCCCACGGAGCGCCAGTGTGCCGCTTCTTTCTCGCTCAGCACGCCGTCGTCGAGGTGGCTCAGCATGATGTTGATGATGCGTATGTAGGAGAAGTCCCAGCCCCCGCCCGACGTTGTTTGTGTCACCGTGCGGTATGCATAGGGGTTGTAGCTGTTGTCGCGGCTCGTTACCAGTCCGCCATAGAAGTCGCCATAGAACTGCGACTGCACTACGCAATTGTTGAAGTTTGTGCGTATGTTGGTGTTGGTGAACAGCGCGTAGCATGGATACATGAAGGCCTTGAAGTTGTCGTATTCCAAAAAGGCGGTAGCCTCGGTCAGGTCAGTTTTTGGGACCTTCTCGAGGAAGTCGTCGTTGCAGCTCGTCATGG
>CAVHDN010000308.1:0-2752 GCA_963634315.1 Flexilinea sp.
CTATAAGGCAGACGTATAATGTTTTAGTATGTTTCATGTCTTGAATGTCGTCGGGTTGTTTTTGTATAAAAAGCAAGAGATGGAACAGGCTTTTCTTGCTCGTTCCATCCCTTGTTGTGTTATAGTTAAAGTTGCGAGCATGACATCACTTTACCATCACCTTCTTTATAGTAACGGTGCCGTCGCTTTTTGTCGTGCTCTTGATGTAGAGGCCCTGTGAAATCTTTTTCACTGCACGGCCGCTCAGGTCGTAGTACTTCACGCTCATGGCATTTGCGTTGTTGCCCTCGATACCTTTCACAGCATCTGTTTCACCGCCTTCTTCCTCTTCTTCTTCAACATTCTGCCAAACGATGTTTGAATAGAGCTTTGTCGTTCCATCGTTGTAAATTTCCTGGATGCCAATCTTGTCGAATCCGGAAACATAGAAGTAGAACAAGTGAGTGTCGCCAGAATACTGGAAGTCTGAGTTGTCGGTGGAGAAGAGGTATGGCACTTCTGTCATAGGTTCCGTCAGGTTCGAATAGGTTTCAGGCTCGAACACGAACTCTTCGTCGTCAAGATAAGCCTTGTAGTAAATGTGGTTTGCCGGCAAGTAGAGACTGTCGGTGCTCATGCGGTTCAGGAAGAACTGTATGCCGCCCAGTCCATAGTCCTCGTCATATGCCGAGAAGTCATAGATGACAGGATCCATAGGAGTGCCTGCCTTCTCTGCCCACGGAGTGAGCAGCGGCTCGTTGTACTCAGCCTGGTTGTTCAGTTCTGTTGTGATGAAACCTTTTGAGACGTATGCATTGTCAGCGCTTTTTAGCGTTTTTGCCGTTGCGTCGTAGTCGAACACTATTTCGTTCTTATAGTAAACACTGTCGTAGTCGTAGTCATATTCTTCTTCGTGCAGCGTCACGGAGCCACCGGCGTTGAAGAAGATATGCGATGCAGTGACGGTGTCAACACCCATATACTGGTTGCTCTTGAATGTGACCTTGCCCTCTGCAAGTGTACCCTTCGCCCATGCATTGGGCTGGTTGTCGTTGAGTGCACCAATATAAAAATCGTTGCCCTCGATTGCCACTTTCACTTGGTGATAGTCAACACCGTCTTCCGTAGAAGCGGCATATTTCATCAGATAGCTCTCAGCATTGGCTGCGTTTGATGGAGCCACAGTGGCCTTGTCAAACTTATATATGTTTGTAAGATAGTCGCCATAGCCGCACCAGTCGCCGTCTGATGTGCCCAAGCCTATCAAGACATCAGCAGTGGAGTCATTTTCCGCCATGATGAGCGAGTCGTTGCGCAGAACGAACTTGGCTGTCTGGTTGTCGCTCGGCAGATAGAAATTGTACTCCTCGTTGTAGTCATATTTCCACAGGCTGAAGTATTCCAAATCGCCATAGGTGTTCTGTTCATAAATGGTTTGCGGGAAGTTGAACACAATGGTGTCGTTGCCAGCCTTTGTACCCTTCAGCCATGCGTTGCTGTAATATGAACCAATGAGACTCTTCACATAGATGTTGCCGTCGGCACCATCCACCCAGTCGATAGCACTGCCGTCAACATAGGTACGAAAGATGTAGTATCCCATGAAGGCAACATAGCCCTCACTATACTGATACCAACTTTTGTGCAGCGTTCCTGCGGGCTGCTCCGTGATGATGGTGTTGGCTTGTGTCTCACTTTCGTCTTCTGCGACGCGGCGAATGCCCATAGACATGCTATTGTGGCGTGCAGCCAACTCTTGTGTTGTGGGGAAGTGCATCGTTGTCTTCATTGCACCTGCAGGAATTTTTGACTGTGCTGTTTCTGTCTTGGCCTGCTCGGCTGTTGAAAAGACAAACGGCTTTGTGAACGATTGAGCAGAAACTGTTGTTGAAACCATCAACAATGCAGCAGCTGCTGTCAAGTAATAATTCTTCATAAGCAATTGAATTAATGTTTATTGTTGTTTACTTCTTTCAACGAATAGCACCTTTCTATATCCAAAGAGGCGTTGGCGCTGACATCTTAAAGCCCCCTCGATGTATATTTGCAGGTGCAAAGGTAAGCATTGTATTTGGCAAACAGTAAGAAAACAGCCGTTAATTTTAATATTCTGAACAAAATAATGGGTTTTGTATGGCAAAATACTACAAATAAGGCAGAATTGTCGACTTTGTGCCATTAAACATCGCATACGTTGAGAACCGCACGAATATAGTGTACACGATTGTAACTATTCGATAGCCACGACCTTGCCTGTCCGCATTCTAAAATAGAGCGCGGATAACTTCATAGGGAGAGTTGTTATGCTTTTTGGTAGTCTCTACGATGGACAACAAGTCGAGGAAAGCCTCTGCACCTTGCTCTGACCGGAATGTACCAGAGTTCTTCATTTTTATTTTGACCTTTCTGATACCTCTTTCACTTGCATTATTGTCTGGTGGTATCGTGGGGTTCTCAAGGAAGTTGAAAATGTAGTCCCTGCATTTGATGAGTCCTTTCCTGAACCTGCCGAACTGCTCTGCCAAGTGCTCAAGATTCTCCGTCAGCAGTACGTCAAGTCTTTGCAGCCACGGTTGCTTGTCAATAACTGCCTGCGGATTCTCGTTCCGCTCATGGAGAGCTTCCTGCAGCAGGCTTTCTACATTCTTCGACCACTGCTGTTCGGTATCCAGCTCATTCAGGTATTGCAGTTCTCTGAGCAAATGGGCTGTGCAGACCTGATTGTCCAGGAAATTGAGTGCGAAGTATGCACTGTGGCGGTCTGTGACTGCAA
>CAVHDN010000309.1:0-2745 GCA_963634315.1 Flexilinea sp.
ATTTAGCGCCGCAATAAGAAAGGATTAGAAATGTACACATTCCAAGATTATAAAAAGGGGCAGCCACGTTGGTGCCCCGGATGTGGCGACCACTTCTTCCTGGCGTCACTCCACAAAGCCATGGCAGAGGTTGGCGTTGCGCCACACGAGACGGCTGTGATATCGGGCATCGGCTGTTCGAGTCGTCTGCCCTACTATGTCAACACCTACGCCATGCAGACCATACACGGAAGAGCTGCAGCCATAGCCACCGGCACAAAGGTGGTAAACCCTAAGCTCACGGTTTGGCAGGTGAGCGGCGACGGCGACGGACTGGCCATTGGCGGCAACCACTTCATACACGCCATGCGCCGCAACATAGACATCAACGTCATATTGCTCAACAACCGCATATACGGTTTGACCAAGGGACAGTACTCGCCCACAAGTCCGCGTGGCTTCGTGTCGAAGTCGAGTCCCTATGGCACGGTGGAAGACCCGTTCCGTCCGGCAGAGCTGTGCTTTGGTGCGCGCGGTCATTTCTTTGCGCGTGCCGTGGCCACCGACTCCCCGGGAACCATAAGCATTCTCAAGGCGGCGCAGCAGCACAAGGGTGCATCGGTGTGTGAGATATTGCAAAACTGCGTGATATTCAACGACGGTACTCACGAGTCGGTTTATACCAAGGAGGGACGCAAGAAGAACGCCATCTATGTGGAGCACGGCAAACCGCTGCTCTTCGGGGAGAACAATGAGTATGGCATCATGCAGGACGGCTTTGGCCTGAAGGTGGTGAAGCTCGGCGAGAACGGAGTGACCGAGAAGGACATTCTCGTTCACGATGCCCACTGCGAGGACAACACCCTGCAACTGAAGCTCGCCATGATGGACAATGAGCATGGTTTCCCTGTGGCTCTCGGAGTGATAAGAGACGTGGAGGCTCCTACCTACGACGAAGCCGTGAACCAGCAGATAGAGGAGGTGAAGGGACAGAAGAAGTATCACAACTTCATGGAACTTCTTGAAACCAACGACATCTGGGAAGTGAAATAACCTGCGCTCCAAGCATGCCACACTACTCCCACTGTGGAGAGAGGCATGCTTGGAGCATTCTTTTTATAAAGGCGAGCGAACTCTATAAAAAAGTAAGCTATTCCCTAATCCATATTCCATCAACCTAAAACAACACTACTAATGGAACAAAAGATAGAAAAAGACATGATGCGACTGCCCGACAACGCCTTTCGCGAACTGAAAGAGGGCGAGCAGTATGAGCCGATGATGAGTCCGCGCAAGACCTACGCCGAAGTGAACGGTTGGTCGGTGACATGGGGAATACTCATGGCCATGCTATTCTCCGCAGCAGCCGCCTACCTCGGACTGAAGGTTGGACAGGTGTTTGAGGCCGCCATACCCATAGCCATCATTGCCGTGGGCGTGTCAACAGCCGCCAAGCGCAAGGACGCACTGGGCGAGAACGTCATTATACAGAGCATAGGAGCCTGTTCGGGTGCCGTAGTGGCTGGAGCCATATTCACCCTCCCCGCCATTTACATCCTACAGGCGAAGTATCCCGACATGAGTGCCTCTTTTCTCAAGATATTCATCTCCTCACTGCTCGGCGGTGTGATAGGCATACTGTTCCTCATACCCTTCCGCAAATACTTCGTGAGCGACATGCACGGCAAGTATCCCTTCCCCGAGGCCACGGCCACCACACAGGTGCTCGTGAGTGGAGCAAAGGGCGGCAACCAAGCAAAGCCGCTGCTCATTGCAGGACTTGTGGGCGGCTTGTACGACTTCATCGTGGCCACGTTCGGTTGGTGGAACGAGAACTTCACCACTCGTGTTGTGGGCTTTGGCGAGGTGCTAGCCGACAAGGCCAAGCTTGTGTTCAAGGTGAACACTGGTGCCGCTGTGTTCGGCCTTGGCTACATTGTGGGATTGAAGTACGCCCTCATCATCTGCCTCGGTTCCTTGGCAGTGTGGTGGCTCATCGTACCAGGCATGGCCCTGTTGTTTCCCGACACAGTGCTCAATGCATGGGACCCGTCCATCAATACACCCGTGGGACAGATGAGTCCTGAAGAGATATTCCGTGCCTACGGCAAGAGCATAGGCATTGGCGGTATAGCCATGGCCGGCATCATAGGCATAATAAAGTCGTGGGGCATAATAAAGGGTGCTGTGTCGCTCGCTGCCAAGGAGATGCGCGGAGGCATGGGAACCAACAAAGAACAGTTGCGCACACAGCGCGACATCTCGTTCAAGGTGATTGCCATTGGCTCCATTGTGACCATCGTGATAACCTTCCTCTTCTTCTGGTTTGGCGTGATGGAGGGCAACATGCTCTTCGCCCTTGTGGGCATAGTGCTTGTGGCTGTCATCGCCTTCCTGTTCACCACTGTGGCTGCCAACGCCATAGCCATAGTAGGCTCCAACCCCGTGTCGGGCATGACCCTCATGACCCTCATTCTCGCCTCTGTGGTGATGGTGGCAGTGGGGCTCAACGGCACTGGCGGCATGGTGGCTGCGCTCATCATGGGTGGCGTGGTATGTACGGCCCTCTCCATGGCCGGCTCGTTCATTACCGACTTGAAGATAGGCTACTGGTTGGGCACCACGCCTAAGAAACAGGAGACGTGGAAGTTTCTCGGCACACTCGTGTCGGCGGCCACTGTGGGTGGTGTGATGATGCTGCTCAACGAGACCTACGGCTTTGCCAGCGGACAACTTGCCGCACCGCAGGCCAACGCTATGGCGGCA
>CAVHDN010000310.1:0-2724 GCA_963634315.1 Flexilinea sp.
GTTCAGACGGTCATGGCTGAACAAGTCCTTTATTATGCCTATCTTCTGTGCGTCGTAGCACACATAGGCCATCTGCCTAATTTTCTCGGCAGGTTTGCTCACGGCAATCTTCACCTCCACCGGATTGTGGAGCAAGGTGCGAGCCAGTTGTTGAATCTTGTCGGGCATGGTGGCCGAGAACATGATGGTCTGCACGTTGGAGGGCAGACCCTTGGCTATCTGCATTATGTCGTCGCTGAAGCCCATGTCGAGCATGCGGTCAGCCTCATCGAGCACGAAAAAGCTAACGCGGCCCAAATCGACATTGCCCATACGAATATGGCTCAACAGACGCCCCGGGGTGGCTATCACCACATCGGCCCCAAGCTTGAGACTTTTCATCTCCTGGTCGTAGCGCGTACCGTCATTGCCTCCATAAACAGCCACGCTGCTCACCCCGTCGAGGTAGTAGCCAAAGCCTTGCATGGCTTGGTCTATCTGCTGGGCAAGCTCTCTTGTGGGCGACATGATTATGCAGTTGATGGCGTCTTGCGGAAACCCTCCGTCGTCTATTAGGCTTAGTATTGGAAGCAGGTAGGCGGCCGTCTTACCGGTGCCTGTCTGCGCCACGCCTATAATGTCTTTTCCGTCAAGTATTTCCGGAATGCACTTCTCCTGAATGGGGGTGCAGTTCTCGAAATGCATGTCGTACAGAGCGTCTAAGATGTTGTCGTTTAAGTATGTCTCTTCGAATTTCATTTAGTTTGGAGCTTTTTTGTAACAGAAATATGCTATGAAGAAGTAAAGTATGTTGGGTATCCATGCAGCAAGCATGGACGGCGTGTTGGCGTTGATGGCAAACGTGGAGCTTATGGTTTGCAGCAGAATGTAGGCGAAACTCAGTGCCAAGCCGATGCCCAAGTACAGCCCCATGCCGCCCTTTCGCTTGCGTGAGCTCAGACTTGCACCTATTATAGTAAGGATGAACGAGGCGAAACACATGGCAATGCGCTTGTGGAATTCCACCTCATATTGCACGACGTTGCTGGAGCCGCGGTCTTTCTGCTTTGAGATGTAGCTTAATAGCTCTGGACTGGTGAAGGTTTCCTGCTGGCCTTTGCTGAACACGAGGTCCATAGGTTCCATTAATATGATGGTGTCGCGCTCCATGCCCGTAGTGATGTGCTCCCTCATGCCCTTTAGCGTACGAATCTTGTAGTTGATGGCTTTCCAGTGATACTTGCTGTCGGAGATGGTGTCATACTGTATGGTTGATGCTGTCATGTGACTCACGAGTTTCTTGTTCTCAAACTTGTCGAGCGAGAAGCCGTAGCCCGTCTTGTGTATGTCGTCGTATTGCGCAATGTAGGCTATGACACCCTTGCCCACCTGAAGCTGTACGTTGCTCGCTGATGTGTTTTTCTTGTTGTTCTTGTAGAGCGATTCGAAGTTGTGCCTGATGACCGTTCCTCTCGGTATCAAGAAAGCACCGAGGTAAAGATTGAGTGCAGCAATGAGTGCGGCGGAAATCATGTATGGGCGCAATAGCCGCTTGAAACTCATGCCGCAGGCGAGCATGGCTATTATTTCGGAGTTGCCTGCAAGCTTGGAAGTGAAGAAGATTACGGCGATGAATACGAACAGCGGACTGAACAGATTGGCGAAATAGGGCACGAAGTTGGCGTAGTAGTCGAAGACAATGGCGCGCAGTGGGGCGTGGTTGGTGGTGAACTTTGCCAGATTCTCGTTGACATCGAAAACTATGGAGATGGAGATGATGAGCACAATGGAATAGATGTATGTGCCTATGAACTTGCGTATGATGTAGCGGTCAACTCTCTTTATGCCCCTGAATGGGTTGAGCCACTTCAGCAGTCGGGCGACAAAGACCACGAGCGGTAGCAGCCTGGACAGGCCACGTCTCATCATGCGCCACCATCGCAGTGGCTTATGCCATTTCCTTATAGTGCTATGCTTCATGCCTTGGTTCTTGCTTTATACCCTCTTGCCTAAATCGCCTATCACGCTGCGCTTCCAACTTGTGAAGTCGCCCTCTTCTATGTGGCGGCGGGCGTCGCCCACCAAACGGAGGTAGAACGACAGGTTGTGTATGCTGGCTATCTGCATGGCCAACAGTTCGCCGGCCTTGAACAAGTGGTGCAGATAGGCCTTGGTGTAGCAACGGTCAACCTCGCAACCGTCTGGATCAATAGATGTGAAGTCCTTTTCCCATTTCTTGTTGCGCATGTTCATTGTGCCTTGGTAGGTGAAGAGCATAGCGTTGCGCCCGTTCCTTGTGGGCATGACGCAGTCAAACATATCTACGCCGCGCTCTATCGCTTCAAGGATGTTCTGTGGCGTGCCCACGCCCATGAGGTATCTTGGCTTATTCTTTGGCAGTATAGCGTTGACCACCTCTATCATCTCATACATCACCTCTGTCGGTTCGCCCACGGCCAAGCCGCCGATGGCATTGCCGTCAGCCTCCTTGTCGGCCACATATTTTGCAGCCTCGCTGCGCAAGTCCTTGAACGTGCAGCCCTGCACTATGGGGAAGAGGCTTTGCTCATGGCCGTAGAGCGGCTCGGTTTCGTTGAAATGCTTTATGCAGCGGTCAAGCCAGCGTTGCGTCAGCCCTAAGCTCTTTTTGGCATATTGGTAGTCGCTCTGTCCGGGAGGACACTCGTCGAGTGCCATCATTATGTCGGCACCTATCACCCTTTGGGTGTCCATCACGTTCTCAGG
>CAVHDN010000311.1:0-2710 GCA_963634315.1 Flexilinea sp.
ATTACCTTGGAGACACATAATTTGTCTGATGGAAAAGGAGATAAAGAGTTTGACAAACAATCAAAGACATAAAGCATGTTGACAAACATAACCATAATAGACGAAGAATACAAGCAGTGGGCAACATCCGTTACTGCAAAGAATACTACTTGCTATATTCTCAATCCGCAGAGATTTTGCCACAAGTTGTGGCAGAATTAGACAGGTTCTATCCACAGAAATTAGAAGGTGTCATACCTGCTATTGCCGAGCTGGAAGCCGGGTTAAGTAGAGAAGAAGACAAATAAACAGCATTCATGCAGATAGATTTTTTATTTCGGATGCGTGTAGCTGATGGCATACATGTTTTTCGTAAGTTCCTGAGCTCTGTATATGTTCATCTCCACTTGGGCTGCTTTGAGAATACGTTCAAGCGCAGTGGCTGACATCATAAAAAGAGGTATCGCCTTGTGGTGCAAGACGATACCTCGGGGCTGCTTCTTTATGAGAAGCGGTAAATGGTTATGGAGTTAACTTAGTAGACATATACCTTGCAACCCTTGATGCTGCCCGGCGCACCTTGTTCGGCCCGTGGCAGATACTCAAGTGCGGTGACGGTCTGCTTCTGTCCGAGGTCTATGACCAGGAGGTGGGGTAGGGAAGCACCTGTTTCCGTCTGCCAATAGGTCGACTCTTGCAGGTCGTAGGCTTTGTCTCCTGTGTGGTTGCCGTTGTCGTCCTCGCTGTCGGCATACTTGGTCTTCCATGCGTCGCGGCTGATTCGCTTGCCCTGGGCGTCTTGTGCGTAGATTTCAGCGATGGCGCTTGTAGCTTTTCCGTCCTGGTTGCTGTTCACTTCGATGGCCAGATATCTTCCTGTTGCAGGCTTGTCGAAAGCCACGGTCTGCCATCCGTTTCCAGCTTTCATCTGTCCATTGAAGACGGGGGTGCTGGAGTTCAGGTCAGGCTTGTCGCCTATGTTGTTGTGCTTGTTGCTTTGTTCCAGCTGGAGCTTGTTCAGTTCAGGTTTGTCCTGTCCCCAGACGGTGGTCTCCTGCGGGCCGACGACATCAAGCACGATGACCTCGTTTTGTCCCTTCTTAAGCCAGCATCCGGGTACATAGAGCGTCTGCTGCGGGCCTATGCGCCAGAAGCGTCCCAGGGCATGTCCGTTGACATAGACCAGTCCTTTCCCCCAAGTCTCGAAATTGAGGAACGTGTCGCCGGTCTTCTTCAGGTTGAAGAAACCACGGTAATATCCGGCCTTTGTGTTGAGCCGGTCTTGCTGCCCAAGCTTTTCTTTGCTTGTAGCCATGGCTTTTGTGGCGTCTGCATAGGAGTCTGGTATGCGGCTTTGTTCCCAGTCTTTCAGTGTCCAGGTCACATCGTCCCCGTCTACCGAAGCGTTGAGCGTCACGTTGCCCACAATACCCTTGTAGTCTTTGATGGCGCGTCCGAAGTTGATGCGTCCCATTGCCTCCACTATTACGGTGAGCTTGTCTCCCTTCTTGGTAGCGGGCATCACGAGAGAGCGTTCGTTCTTCACGCGGTCAATCTTTCCAATGTATTTCTTGTTGACAAACACCTGTATAAAGTCGTGTGCTCCGTCAATGTTGAGAACTGAACCTGCAGGAGCTTCCGGCAGTGCTGTGCGATAAATCATGGTGCCCCATCCGAAGTTCATGTCTTCGAAGGTGAGAGGAGTCACGGAAGAGGCCGTGCTGTCGATACCCGATCCGATAGTGGCATATTCGCTCAGTGTGAATTTAGGCACAGTGATGGTCGGTGCCGCCGGCTTGGGCACGCTGGCCATCTTGCCGTCGGTATATTTCTGCATCATCTTGCGCAGCTCAAAGTATTTCGGTGTGGTCTGACCGTATTCATTGATGGGAGCGTCATAGTCGTAGGACGTCACGTCGGGTGCGAAGCCCGGGGAATTGGCACCGGCCCAGTGTCCGAAGGATGTGCCTCCGTGTGTCATATAGAGCGAGAAGCTGATGCCTTTCGAGAGCATCTCATCGAGTCCGCTTACCATATCCTTGGCGCCTCGTGTCTCGTGGCGTGCGCCCCATTTGTCAAACCATCCGCTCCAGAACTCCGAGCACATCTTAGGTGCATCCGGACGAAGTTCGCCCAGTCTGCGGAACTGTTCGTCGATGTTGGCACCCGTACCGAAATTCATTGTCCACACCAGATCGTCGAGTCCGTTGCGTTCGAAGTTGCTGGCCCAGTCACACTGGAAGAGCGCCGGGCCGCTTCCGTTCTTGTACCAGTTGTCCTTCAGCATGTCGCGAATGGCCGACACGTAAGGCTTGTCCGTGCCATACGAACCATATTCATTCTCAACTTGCACCATGATGATTGGTCCGCCGTTCTGTATGGTCAGCGGAGCCAGTTGTTCGGCCACCTTCTTCTCGAAAATCTTCACGCGTTCCATGAAGTAAGGGTCTTTCTCGCGCAGCTTGATGTCTTTTTTCTTGAGCAGCCACCAGGGCAGTCCGCCCATCTCCCACTCGGCGCACACGTATGGTCCGGGTCTCACGATGACATACATGCCGTTCTTTTGAGCTTGTTTTACAAAGGCCGCGATGTCATTGTTTCCCGTGAAGTCAAATTGTCCTTCGCGCTGCTCATGGATATTCCAGAACACGTACATGCAGATGGTGTTCATGCCTAAGGCCTTGCACATCTTGATGCGCTGGTCCCAGTAGGCCCGCGGTATGCGGGGGTA
>CAVHDN010000312.1:0-2702 GCA_963634315.1 Flexilinea sp.
CATGGAAAGCCATTGAGTAGCAAACGAGCAAAGCCCAAAGGAGAAGAGGTTTCTTACGCATTTACATTAGTTAAAGGAGTGTTCTAAAAAAATCCACGCCAGTTTTCATTTGTTGTTCGCAAGGTCCTGCTATTCGTGTCTTTTTGTCTTTATTAGGCTTCTCTCCCTTGTTTTTCAGTCGTGTAGCCCGCTACACTCCTTCAAATAGCAAGTAAAAGCCCATCGACTAAAAAACAAAAATTCCACAAAGGCAATTATTAGAACCCGCCTAAAACCTTGCAAAAGTAACCATTTCCCGATAAAAACTCAAACATATCAGCGAGTTTTATCATTTATTAAGTGTAGCTCTACACCCGCACCACGGCAGTCAGCACCCATGGGAGGGTTCACCTTAGTTATGCTAAGGTCTATACTGCCCACCATCGGGAAGTCTTTTTCTATCTCCGAGACGATGCGTCCAGCCACGTGCTCCAACAGTTTCGAGGGTGTGGCCATCACCCTTTCCACCATATTATATAGTGTAGCGTAGTTCAAGGTGTCGCCCACCTCATCGGAAAACATGGCATTCGATATGTCGAAGCCCACGCGGAGGTTTACAATGAAGTCCGTTCCCACGGTCTTCTCCTGCGGCATTACACCGTGAAAGGCGTGGAAACGGACCTCTTCCAGACAAATATAGCTCGAAAGCAATGTCATTGTTTCAGTCGAAAAACTTCACCTTTATCCGCAACGCGACGCGCCGCAGCTCTTGCAAATGAGGCAACCCTCCTGGTAGACCAACGTCTCCTGTCCGCACACAGGACACTTGCGTCCCTTGGCCTCAGTGCCATCCACCACATACTTCTTCAGGGCACGTTCCACACCGTTCTTCCACGTATTGATGCTTTCGCTCTTCAATTGCAACGAGCTCACCAGCTTTATCACGTGGTCTATAGGCATGCGGTAGCGCAACACGCCACTAATGAGCTTGGCATAGTTCCAATACTCGGGGTTGAACTTCTCGCTCAAGCCCTCCACCGTGGTCTTGTAGCCGCGCTTGTTTTCAAACTGGAAGTCGTAGCGACGTCTGCCGTTCTCGTCGGTTTTCTTTATTATCTTGCCCTTGGTCACAGTCTTGGGGAGTACTATTCCCTCCTCGTCGTCCTGCAAACCAGTGAATATTTCGTAGGGATAACCATTGAGAAGACCCACGAAGGCCACCCATTTCTCCTTGTTGTTCTGGAAGCGCACCACATCGCACTCCAGTTCCTTTGGTCTCACCTCGGTCACTTCGGGATGCTTGCAGGGTTCACATGGTTCATCTTTCTTCTCTTCTTGTTTTTTCTTTTTGTCCTTGTCCGACACAGAAATCATGACTCCCGCACGGCTTCCGTCGCGATAGATGGTGCAACCCTTGCAGCCCGAGCGCCATGCCTCAACATAGAGCTTACCCACAAGTTCCTCGTCAACATCATTGGGCAGATTGACCGTGACGCTTATGGAGTGGTCAACCCACTTTTGTATGGCACCCTGCATGCGCACTTTCATAAGCCAATCCACATCGTTGGCCGTGGCTTTATAGTAGGGTGACTGGGCCACAAGTGAGTCAATCTCCTCCTGAGTGTAGTTTCTTGTCGTGTCCAAGCCGTTCACCTCCATCCACTTCAGGAATTTGCGGTGATAGACAATATATTCCTCAAACGAGTCGCCCACCTCGTCAACAAAATCCACGTGCACGTTCTCATCACCCGGGTTCACCTTGCGTCTGCGCTTATAGACAGGCATGAACACCGGTTCTATGCCGCTTGTGGTTTGGGTCATAAGACTGGTTGTTCCCGTGGGAGCTATGGTCAGACAGGCTATGTTTCTGCGACCATAAGCCACCATGTCAGCGTAGAGTTGGCCGTCGGCCTCCTTTATGCGACCTATGAAGGGGTTGTTCTTCTCGCGTTCTGCATCGTAAATCTCAAACGCCCCACGCTCACGAGCCATGTCAACCGACGAGCGATAGGCCGACAGAGCCAGCGTCTTCTGCACTTCCACCGCGAAGTTGGTGGCCTCATCGGTACCATAACGCAGGTTCATGGCGGCTATCATGTCGCCCTCGCCGGTTATTCCCACACCCGTGCGTCGGCCCATGCCGCTCTTTCTCTTTATCTTGAGCCACAGGTGGTTTTCAGCTCCTTTCACCTCGTCGTTTTGAGGGTCGTTCTTTATCTTCTCGAGTATTGCGTCAATCTTCTCAAGTTCCAAATCCACTATGTCGTCCATTATTCTTTGAGCGGCTGCCACATGTTTCCTGAACAGGTCGAAGTTGAACCTAGCGGAAGGGGTGAACGGGTTCTCTACATAAGAATAAAGGTTTATGGACAACAGTCGGCAAGAGTCGTAAGGACAGAGAGGTATCTCACCGCAAGGGTTGGTTGACACTGTGCGGAAACCAAGGTCAGCATAACAGTCGGGGATGCTTTCACGTATAATGGTATCCCAGAACAGCACTCCAGGCTCAGCGCTCTTCCAAGCGTTATGCACAATCTTCTGCCACAGTTCCTTTGCGTTCACTTCCTTTTTCCATTCAGGATTGTCGCTGTCAATGGGGAACTGCTGCATATAAGGCTTGTCCCCTATGGCATCGCGCATAAACTCATCGTCAATCTTGACCGACACGTTGGCACCCGTAACCTTGCCTTCGGTCATCTTTGCATCGATGAACGCCTCACTGT
>CAVHDN010000313.1:0-2688 GCA_963634315.1 Flexilinea sp.
CTATATAACAACAATGTGTCCAAGTTCCGAGCTTGCGGAACTTGAATTATGTTATTTCTTGCGTTGAACTTAGCAGGTATAGGGCTGAACCTATTGCACCATGCGCTTCATGTTCAGTGTGGTTATCTTTGAGTCGGAAGACACCTTTGCTTCAACCTTATATGTAACGATAGAGCTTTCACCGCCGTCTTTGCCCGGTGTCTTTTGGTCAACGGAGAATGTGACAGTGTATTCATAGCCGCTGCCGTCAGCCATCTCACTCTTTTCTATTTTCCAATCGTTGTTTGTGCGGAACTCAAGCGCACCGTCACCCGTTTCTGAATGTAGTTTGCGCATGTAGGAAACCACATCGTTTTTGGTCGCGTTGGCCTTGTGGAGGAAATTGTCCATCACGTTGGCAATGGTGGATGTGAGCGCATCCACGTCGTTTCCCGCCAAAGCATTGAAGTAGCTCCCAAAGATTTGGCTCATGTTCTGCTTGTCCAAAGCAGTCACCTGCAGAGCGCTGGCCTTGTCGAGCCCGTCTTTTGCTTGGTCGATGTATAATCCGTCACTGTGGGCGTCTATGTAAGCTTGATAGGCTTCAGGAGTATTGGCCTTTGAAGCGGCGACCCAGTCGAGCGAGTCAATCTTTATCTTTGCCTCCTTGGCATGCGGGCTCTCTGGATGCATCTGCAAATAACGCTCAATGGCCGTCTTTGAGCCACTCAGCACTATATTAGTCCATTCCCTGTCTGCCTGTAATAGCAAATCCAGATGGGCTTGTATCGAGTCGCGATGTTCTGCCGGAGCGTCCTTGTACAGGTCGAGGAAGTTCTGGAGAACGGCCGGTTCGGAACTTTCCATGGCCGTTTCGTAGGCTTCAAGTTCACCGTTGCTTTGCGATTTGTTGTAGAAATACATGCCCACAAAGCCCACTATGAGTACAACGACCACCGCCACAACAATCGACCTGTAAACTTTTTTGTGGCTATTGCCGCCTGTAGGCGCTCCATTCCCGCCCTCTTCACTGATAGTTGGAAGTTGTTCGGAAGTGGTGTCTTCAGCCGATACACGCAGCCTGTCTGCACCATTCAATCCGTCCGTGCCTGTTTGCGAGCCTGTGCTAGGCTCTTTTGCCGGAGCATTGCCTTGCAAGGGGCAATGACAATCGGGACACAACGCCTGATCCTTAAACACTACAGCCCCACACTCAGGGCACTCCATAACATTTCCGGATATCTTCACGCCACAACTCGGACACGTTGCCGCCTTGTCACTGACCTGATGGCCACATTCCGGACACTTAATAATTGCCATTGTTTTAATCGTTTATCTTTGGATACTGTTCTTTTCTTCAAATCATAAAAGTCGCGAGAGAATGTCTAACGAGCATGAAATACATATTCTACCTATGTCTGAAACGTATCTCACGCAGACTATGCTTCCCCATAAAACGGCTCTTGTCAACATAGCCGTTCACGCCCACTATGCGTCCCTTGCCCGTATATTGCCACAAAGCGTAGTCGCGCTCATCGGCAAGTGCAGGCTCGTTTTTGTTGTACTGGGCTATCATGAGCTGATAGTCGTTCACTTCGCCACTAAGATGGCGGTTGTAGAAATTGGTGCCTGTATAGAGTAGGGGCTTTTGCTTATAAGCTTCTTCCACAAAGGTGAGGAACTTAAAGAGTGAGTCACGGAATTCTTCGGAAGGCAAGCCGCCGGTTGTCTCAATGTCTATCATGGGTATAAGGTCCTGCTCCCCAGGCCTGCACTGCGCCATGAAGTTGGCCAACTGCTTCTTTTGTTCCGTCTTGGGTCTGTAGAAATGATAACTTCCTACCTTCAGTCCATACCGATGGGCCAGCTGTATGTTCTGTTCGTATCGGTCGTCTATCCTGTCGCCTCCTTCAGTAGCCTTCAAATACACATAGGCCATCTTGGTGTTTTGCCCCACCGTTTCCCAAAAGACCTCCCCTTGGTAGTGGCTCAAGTCGATGCCATGCACATGTGAACACGTATCCTCGCACTGCACATAGTCGTTTTGGGCGGTTGCGCATAATGAAAAGAGCGAGAAAACGGTCATTAGCAATTTTTTCATCACAAGTAAAATTTAGATGCAAAGATACAAACTATTAGCAAAAATGGTGTATCTTTGCATGAAATATTGGGTTAAAGATTACGATTCAAGCCCTGAAAAAGACTGTTTTTACTAGGTAAACAAAAGCATTAGAAACAACACATATGGTAGAAAAGAAAGACCCACAAAGCATTGAAGAGAAGAAAAGCCTTAGTTTCGTTGAGCAAATGATAGAGAACGACCTCGCAGAGGGAAAGAACGGCGGCAGGATACAGACGCGTTTCCCCCCGGAGCCCAACGGATACATACACATAGGCCACGCAAAGGCCATATGCATGGACTTCGGTGCTGCCAAGAAATATGGCGGTGTGTGCAATCTGCGCTTTGACGACACTAACCCCTCGAAGGAAGACACGGAGTATGTCGATTCCATTCTGCACGACATACAGTGGCTCGGTTTCCAATGGGGCAATGTTTATTACGCATCGGACTACTTCCAGCAACTGTGGGATTTCGCCGTTTGGATGATAAAGAAGGGCTTGGCCTATATCGACGAGCAGACCTCGGAGCAGATAGCAGAGCAGAAGGGTACTCCCACAACGCCTGGCACGCCCAGTCCATACAGAGAC
>CAVHDN010000314.1:0-2684 GCA_963634315.1 Flexilinea sp.
GCCCGATGACTGCGCAGTGTAGTAGGTGCAGATTTCCAAGATGCACCCCTAGCGCTGAGGTCGCACTTCGGAGAAGCGCTCCTACTACTTTGTTAGTATTTTCTGAAGTGCAGTCGCAGTGTTGGCGACTCAAGCACCATGCTCCCGCTGCTAAGCGCCTTAACGGCGAAATGCTCTTCAAGGCTGTTTATCCCGAGAGGGGCCAGCATGGCCGACTCGTTCACTTTGATATCCGACGAGTCCCTAAGGTTTACGTATGGGTTGGAAAGCACAAGCGAGTCGCCAGTGTGGTTGAACCTGAAGAGAACGCGCACATGACGGTCTCTCGCTTCCAAAAGGTCAAGCTGTACAGCCCAATAAACACCGCTGGCGTGCATGTCCACCGAAGAACCGCCATTTCGCGAGGGCGCAGTTCGGAGAACTGCGCCTACTACATTTCGCGAGGGCGCAGTTCGGAGATCTGCTCCTGCTAAGGCCAGCGAGTCGAGCGACCTCAGTTGCCAAAGTCCGTCAAGGTTTCCGTTGTCTGATGTTTCCAGTGTGCACGAGCCGAGCATTGCGGCCAGTGCGATGGCGTAGATGTACTTTCTCATTTGTTTCTCCTTTTCAGGCTGAACAGTCCTTGCTTGGCCACAGTTATCTGCAATCCATAGTTGTTGCCGTGTATGGTTCCGAGGTCCATGCCGTAGGCGCCCTTTATGCTCCATCCTTTCGCTTTGGTGTTGTCAGAAAAGGAGTAAGTGGCCTCGGCCATCATGTTGAAAGACTCCTTTGGGTTGTCGTATGGCTCGTCGTAGGTGCCGAAACCTTTCTGCCAACTGGCCAATATGCGGTAGTGAAGATGTGCTGCGGGATTGCCCGACAAGCCTAAATGGAAGGCGTAGAAGCGGTTGTTCTCTACCATAATCCTACCGTCTTCGTTATAAATCGGCGAGAGATAGAGCGGGTTGCCCATCACTTGTCCCCAGTGTTGCCAGCCAGTGAAAATATAGTGGTTGTAATAGTTGTCCATGCCACCTATGTGGTCGCTGATGTTTAGGTTGTGGTCATGGTAAATGGGGCCGCTCTGGTATTTGGTGTAGAGATATTCAAACACAATGTCGTCCACCCATCGCCTGTTTATGTCGTCAGTATTCGGGTCGCGGTTCGGAGAACTGCTCCTACTACATTTCGCGAGGCCGCGGTTCGGAGAACTGCTCCTACTGGCCTTGAGCTTCAGCTCCGCGCCAAGCATTATGTCCTTCAGATTATACAATAAGTATCTGTTGCTTTTCTTTTCTTTCCATTCGCTCCCTTGCCCGTAGCCGTCATAGTCAAGCAGGAACATGGCCGACTGGTCTTCAAAGAAATGATCTCCATAGAGCGAAAGCCTCCAGGCGTTGCGGTCGATGTTGAGACGGAACACCCAACTTCCGAGATGGTTGCCCGAGATGTTCTTGTAGTTGTCTTCGGTTGTGTCGGCTCCTCCTGGCCACAGTGCGTCCCAAAAGGCTTTTATCCCACTTCCATTGTTCACTTCGTTGTACTCTCCACCCTCGGCATTGACATTGTACGACTTGCCTCCAAACTGCGAGGCCATTTCCAGTCCAAGCTCCAGCGACACGGGAAAAGCCGCCCGCTCATTGCCTATCCTTACATATCCGGCCTTGCTGTGATAAAGTGTGTTGCGTGTGTATTTGCTTCTTCTCTCCGTAAAGTCGGCTTGCCACTTATTGTCGGTGGTCATGCCAAAAGCCACATGGCCTTTCAGCGCAAGCCAACCGTTGGTGAGCGGAACGTCCCAATATTCGGGCAAGGCCAAACGCACCCCCGGCACTGGACGGGCGTTGATGCCGAGCGTCTGCGAACCGCTGCTCAGTTCGTTGTTCTTCAGTTGCATGGCAAACTGCTTGCTGCCCACGGTCAATGTGCCTTTCAGCCACCGTCCCTCGGCATACATCTGTTGTACGATGGCCTTGCTTGTGTAGCCAAAGGCCACGGCGAAGTCCACGCCATAGCCAAAGTCCCACTTGTTGTCCATCCTGCTGGAGTCCAAGGGGTGACAAGCTGCGGCTCTAATGTATCCGTTGCCTGTGTTGAGAGAACTTAGTCCGTATCTGTTGGCGTTGAGCCATAGCGGTGTGTTGTCGCCAACTGTGGCTGAAGCTTGGGCTGAGACTTCATATCGTAGCGTTCCCGCAGGCAGTACGTCTCCAGCGTTCCCGTTTGTTTGTGCGGTGGCGGTGAGTGTCAAGAATGCCGTTAATAAGGTCGTTTTCAGTCGCATAAATGTTTTTGGTTGCTGCCTTTCCCTTTATTAAGAGAATGTGACGGTGGCAATGGAACTTGCTCTTTATTGCCCTAATGCAGCTTTTTTCATCGTGCAAAGATATACAATATTGTGCCATAAAGCATCAAAAAGCTACCGTTTTTTCGCGCAGAAAGTCTGTATATAGCATCACTTGAAGTCTTTGTATTTCCGTTATATGGGCTTCGCACTTTTGGCAGTTATGCCTTTTTGAGTTAACTTTGCAGCTACTTATGGAGAATTTACTGGAACAACTCAACGACAGTCAGCGCGCAGCTGTGGAGTATTGCGACGGTGCGCAACTGGTGATAGCCGGTGCCGGCTCGGGCAAGACGCGTGTCCTGACATATAAAATTGCCTATCTCTTGCAGTCAGGCTACAAACCATGGAACATACT
>CAVHDN010000315.1:0-2681 GCA_963634315.1 Flexilinea sp.
CTTTATTGTTCATAGACATTAATATAATGTATGGCGAAAACACCAACTTATTGACGGACAATTACAGAGTCGTGGCATACAGGTCGAATTCCTCTGCTCCAGTAATCTTGGCCATATAGAATTTTCCCACCGTGAGTCTACGTTCCCTTGCCGGTATGAGTACTTCGGGGTCAACTTCCGGTGAGCAAAACTCCGTACGACCTATGTAGAAGTCGCCCTCTTTGCGGTCGATTACCACGCGCATAGTCTGTCCCACCTTCGATGCTTCCACCTCCGCACTTATGCGTTGCTGCAAAGCCATGAGACGGTTCAGCCTGTCTTCCTTAACTTCCTGCGGCACATCGTCGTCATAGTTGTCGGCAGAATAAGTGCCGTCTTCCTCCGAATAGGCGAAAGCTCCCATACGCTCAAAGCGTGCCCACCGCACAAAATCCATCAGTTCGTTGAAGTCGTCCTCGGTCTCTCCTGGGAAACCCACCATGAGTGTGGTGCGTATGTGTATGCCCGGCACCTCACGTCTCATGCGTTCCACAAGCTCATAAGTCTCAGCCTTGGTCACATGGCGTTGCATGCGACTGAGCATATGGTCGGATATGTGTTGTAAGGCAATGTCCAAGTACTTGCACACGTTTGGCTTTCTGCGCATCACTTCAAGCAAGTCCCAAGGGAAATGGGCGGGATAGGCGTAGTGCAGACGCACCCACTGCACTCCTGGCACATCGGCTATGTCGGCCACAAGGTCGGCTATGTGTTGACGACCGTCTATGTCTATGCCGTAGTAGGTCAGTTCCTGAGCTATAACTTGCAGTTCCTTTGTGCCGTTGGCCACGAGGCTGCGCACTTCGGCCAGTATCTCCTCCTTGGGACGGCTCACATGGTGCCCAGTCATTATGGGAATGGCACAGTAGGCACAATGTCGGTCGCATCCCTCGCTTATCTTCAGGTAGGCATAATGGCGCGGTGTGGTCAGATGGCGGCAACCGTCACACGCCACAGTCTCAGCCTTGCCCAGATCGGCAAGCAGTTGTTTGAAGTTGAACTTCCCGTAGAATTTGTCCACTTGCGGTATTTCGGCCTCAAGCTCCTTTTGGTAGCGTTGCGAGAGGCAGCCCATGACGAACAACTTGCTCAGTCGGCCCTCATCCTTGGCTTGCGCAAACTCGAGAATGGCGTTTATACTCTCCTGCTTTGCCGATTCTATGAAGCCACAAGTGTTTATTACGGCTATCTCGCCCATTGGCCTCTCAGCGTCGTGGGTGCAATGGTAGCCGTTGGCTTCGAACATGGCCATGAGGGTCTCGCTGTCAACAAGGTTCTTTGAACACCCCATGGTCACTATGTCTATAGTGTTGCGTTTCAAAACAGTAGATTAGTCTTTGTTGAACAATGAATCGACAAACTGGGTCTTGTTGAACAGCTGAAGGTCTTCCATGCCCTCGCCAAGCCCAATGTACTTGACAGGCACTTTCATCTGGTCGCTTATGCCTATGACAACACCACCCTTAGCCGTACCGTCAAGCTTGGTAATGGCCAAGGAAGTTATCTGTGTGACAGCAGCAAACTGCTTGGCCTGCTCGAAAGCGTTCTGCCCAGTGCTGCCATCGAGCACAAGAAGCACCTCATCGGGGGCTTGCGGGAGTACTTTCTTCATCACCTCTTTTATCTTCTTCAACTCGTTCATCAGGCCAATCTTGTTGTGCAGACGACCAGCTGTGTCTATCAGCACCACATCGGCACCGTTGGCCTTGGCACTGCTTAGTGTGTCGAAGGCTACAGAAGCGGGGTCACTGCCCATTTGTTGGCGCACTACAGGCACACCAACGCGCTCGCCCCAGATGCACAGTTGTTCAACAGCAGCAGCACGGAACGTGTCTGCAGCTCCTAAATATACCTTCTTGCCAGCCTTCTTGAACTGGTAGGCCAGTTTGCCTATCGTGGTAGTCTTGCCCACGCCGTTTACTCCCACCACAAGAATGACGTAAGGACCATGGTCGGAAGGCAAGTCCCAACTATCGTAGTCGCCCGAATTGTTCTCCTCAAGCAGAGAGGCAATTTCGCTGCGTAGTATCGCACTGAGTTCTGAAGTGCCAAGATATTTGTCGCGTGCCACCCTTTCCTCTATGCGGTGTATTATCTTCAGCGTAGTGTCAACCCCCACGTCACTTGTTATCAACACCTCTTCAAGGTTGTCGAGCACGTCGTCGTCCACCTTCGACTTGCCTGCCACAGCGCGGGCGAGCTTGTCAAGTACGCTGGTCTTGGTCTTTTCAAGACCCTTGTTCAGCGTATCTTTCTTGTTCTTGTTGAAAAAGCCAAAAATTCCCATTGCAGATATTTTGTGCAAAAATACGGAAAAAGATTGGTTTTATAGGGTTTGAGTGCCAAAAAAACGACTGCCATGCATTGCGTCACAGGTCCTTTTACCACATATTGCGACATTATTCGTTCAAGTTCCACAAGTTGTTTAGCCTTTGCGCTTATCATTCGCAAAGACAATTTTCAGAACCCATGTATTGCGAAAATATTGGATAAAGGCATAAGATGCGAATAACTTCCCCAAAGCCCTAATATAGGGTCAAAAAGAAATGCGCCGCTTTTCTCCTAGAAATGAGGCGCTTTTCTACCGGAAATGAGGCGCTTTTCTCATAGAAATGAGGCGCTTTTCTAAAAGGGTGTAAAGA
>CAVHDN010000316.1:0-2651 GCA_963634315.1 Flexilinea sp.
ACATACTCGGGACTCGGATTCGGCACCGCACAAGGTAAGATTCTCGCCAATTGGACCGCTCTCAGCGGACTTGCCACGGCGAAGTTTACCAGCGGCACATACTTCGAGTACACACTCACCGACGAATGGCTCGCAAGCATAAAGGAGAAAGGTCTGCGCGTGAGCGGCATCGGCTATACGCTCAACTCCATCGACCTCATTGCACCCGAAAAGGAATACAACATCTTTGCACAAGCCGACGATGCCGACATCAAGGCGTGGGAAGCCGGCGAAAGTCCCAAGATCGGGCTCACACTTACCAATATCGAGACCGTTGACGTCAACGTGCCATGCAAGGTGATTATTATGAAGGATATGGTGGATGCCGACACACAGACCCACAGCATCTACCAGACTTACACTCAGGACGTAACTCTCAAGGCTGGCGAGACGAAGCACGTCGACGTGATGTTCACTGACCTCACCGAGCCAGGCTTCTACCAGATGACAGCATCGGCAAACAACAACACTGTTTGCTCGTACAACATAGGTTACGACCCGACCAACGTCCCTATCGTAGCCACAACGCCAGCTGACTTTTGGGATTACTGGAAGGAAGGACTCGACTCGCTCGCTGCAACCGACATGCAACTGCAGATGGAGGAACTCACCGACAAGAGCTCTGACAAGCGCAAGATCTACCTCGTAACGATGAAGTCGGTATCTGACAGCGCCACCACCGCACCTGTCACCATCCGCGGCTACTACGCTGAACCCGTGAAGGAGGGCAAGTATCCCACCATCATCCACTATCTCGGCACCGACGGAGGCTCAAGCACCCCATGGTGCATGAACGCCGACGACAACGAGGGCTACTGCGAGTTCATACTCTCCACACGCGGACAGATGCTCAACAACCGCGAACCAAACCTTGCAGACAACGTGTATGGCCGCACATCATCCGGCTCAACCGACTACTACTCTTACGCATGGGGCGACAAGCGCTCACACTACTACCGCGGAGCATACCTCGACTGCGTGCGCGCCATCGACTTCGTAAAGACACGCACCAAGGTTGACACTCTCAACCTCTATGCAGCCGGCGGCAGCCAGGGCGGTTGCTTCACCTACGTCGCAGCAGGACTCTCAGGGGCTTTCCGCGCCATAGCACCGTCGATAACCGGCCACGCCGACTTCGAGGAAGGCATGCGCATAGTCAACTGGCCGCGCGCAAAGTTCCTCGCAGCAAAGGAGGCTCTCGGCTGGACCGACGAGCAGATGAACGACTTCAATGCCTACTACGACGTGATGAACTTTGCCGAACATGTCACATGTCCCGTCATCTCATGCTTCTCGCTGCAGGACACCACCGACCCGACACGTACCAACATCGCACCATACAACCTTCTGGTCAACGTGAACGAAGACGACAAGCAGTATATCATCAACCCGTTCCTGGGCCACGCCACTCCAAGCGACTGGAGCACGAAATACATGGCTTTCTTCGAAAAGTATTATACAAGTGACAGTTATACCGCCATCGGGAATGTGTCTGCTGACGACAACGCAATGGTGAAGACGTGCTACGATTTGGCTGGGAGACGAGTACAGACGCCAAGCAAAGGCATCTATATCGTCAATAAAAAGAAGGTTGTAGTAAAATGATACAGCATATTAGCCTGACAAGGTAAAACTATAAAACACAAAGACCCCCGAAAGTCATTTGGCTGACTTTCGGGGGTCTTTGTGTATTGACACGCTGTATTAGGCGTGACTGTCTATCATTGACGTTAAGGATCCATCGGTTCGTCGTCGTCGAGCTGCAGACACGACTCGTTGACCGTGAACTCTGCAAGCAACACGTTTTTACGCTTGGTGATGTTTACCGGCAGGAAGCCCAGCTCCTTGTTGAAGCGTTTGGAGAATCCTTCGCCTACAACATAGTCGATATGCGACTTGCTGCCTGTAACCAACGCAGGCTTGTCGAGCGGGAATCCCTGTCGTATCATGATGCGTCCCGCATTGCGGAGGTTTGTTGTGGTGTGGCGTGCATGGGGCTCCATAATGACCACGCTTTCCGGCACACGGCATACGTCCACGAGATAGCGTTTCATCTCCTGTGCCTCACAGTATGGTGTGCCATGAGGATGAGCCTTTCCGCCCGACACTATTATATATGGCACCATACCAGCCTTCCAGCATTGTGCCGCATACTCGGCACGCATAAGGCTCTCGGCAGTGACAGGTTCGGTAGGGTTTTCGGGGCCTACACCCAAAACCACTATAGCGGAATAGAGATAACGCTCCCACTGTGTCTTAGCAACCGCCTGGTAAGCGGTACGGTTCACACCTGAGGCCATAGGCTCGAAGTCGGTCGCCTGCAAGCGGTTGTTGGCTGCCAGAAGCAGCTTGGCAAACTGCATGGGAGCAGTGGCGAAGATAGGGTCTTGCCCAATGGCCATTAGAGAACTGTTGGCCACCAATGGGAGAACCTGTTGCAAGAAACGGGAACTGCGGACATCGAAGCTCACTGAATCGATAAGCGGATAGTTGGGCTTGGCACCGTTGCCGTAAACATCGATGGCATGATTGATGGCCTTGGCGTCGTGGGCCCAAATGCGCTTCACGATGTCGTTGGCCTTGCCGCCGGTCATGATATAGCAACCAGTGGC
>CAVHDN010000317.1:0-2649 GCA_963634315.1 Flexilinea sp.
GTGCAGTACTTCTACCAAAACGTTTGGGTGGAGGACCGAGGCATTGCCGACGGAGCCTTTGAGGTGTATAACGAGAATTTCTTCAAGTCGCTCGACGACCTTGCCCTGCATGTGGAACTTGTGGCAGGCGGGAACAGGCGCACGCTTAGTCTGAGCCTTCCCTCCATTGCCCCGCAAGAGCGCACGACGGTGCAGAGCGAAGAGTTGAAGGCCGCAGTGGAGCAGATGGCCGCCGACAACCCCGAGGCCGAGCTTTTGGCCAACTTCAGTTTCGTGACCAAGGCCGAGCAGCCCCTCGTGGCCAAGGGTCAGTGCATGGCCCGACAGCAGATGGTGCTCCGTCCCCACCGTTTCCCCACCGTGGAGTCGTTCACCGCAACCGATGCTAAAGCAAAGCACACCCTGCCAGCGAAGAAGGAGACCGTGGCGAGCATAGTGCTCTCAGCCAACGGCACCGACGTCACCATCAGCAAGGCCTCGGGACGAATAGACTACCTCGACGTCAACGGCCAGCCCATGCTCCTTGACCGCCATAGCATAACTCCCGAGTTTTGGCGCGCACCCACCGACAACGACTATGGCGCAAAACTGCAGCAGAAGAACGCCGTGTGGCGACAGCCGCAGATGAAGCTCACCCAGCTCACCGACACCGTGGCCAACGGGTGCCGTACGGTCAAGGCCGTGATGGACATGCCGCAGGCCAAGGCCGTGCTCACACTCACCTACACCCTCAACCCGCAGGGTGAACTTGTGGTGAACGAGCACCTCACCGCCGACAAGCAAGCCACGATGCCCGACCTGCTGCGCTTCGGCATGGAGCTGCAAATGACCAAGTCTTTCGACCGCATAAACTACTACGGCCGTGGTCCCGTGGAGAACTACACCGACCGCAAACACAGTCAGTTCCTCATCGAAGAAGACACCGACATTGCCGGACAGTATTATCCCTACATCCGTCCGCAAGAGAGCGGCAACCACACCGACGTGCGCTCGTTTGCCGTCTATAGCAAGGCTACGGGCATGGGCCTGGAGTTCGTCTCCAATGCCCCAATGGAGTGCAGCGCCCTGAACCACCTTGTGGAAGACCTCGACGACGGGGCAGAGAAAGAGCACGTGTGGGGCCACCACAGCGGCGACCTCACGCCACGCGATTTTGCCCAAGTGCACATCCAGAAGGCGCAGAGCGGCCTCGGATGCGTCAACAGTTGGGGTGCCGTGCCGTTGGCCCAGTATCGTTTGCCCTACGGCGACTACGACTTCACGTTCGTCATAAAACCGTTCAAGAAACATTGAAACCAAGGATTTTCACGACAATAGCGACGCTCTTTGTGTCGCTATTGTCTTTTTCGCAAACTAAAGACAGCGTGCCCGAAGGGTCATCGTGGCGAGTGGAAAAGGTTCACCGCCAACAGTCGTTCGGGCGGTCGGTGCCCCATGGCGACTATAGCGGCATAGCCTACCTGGGTGACAATCGCTATGCAGTGGTGAGTGACAAGTCGGCCACCTGCGGCTTTTTCGTTTTCCACATAGTCATCGACAGCATCAGCGGACGCATAAAGAATGTCGAGAATGAAGGCTTCCGCTCCGCCGCTTCGCCTAACTGCGACCAGGAGGGCGTGGCCTTTGTGCCGCAGTTGGGCACCCTGTTCATAAGCGGCGAAGCCGACAACAAGATAAAGGAATATGCCCTTGACGGCCATCCCACTGGGAGGGAGCTTGACATTCCGAGCACCTTTCGTGAGGCCTCCGCCCGCTATGGCTTTGAGTCGCTCACCTACAACGCCCAAACCCGTCTCTTCTGGACCACCACCGAGAGCACCCTGCCCGCCGACGGCCACCAAGCCACCGCTACCAACAGAGTGCGCAACAAGTTGCGGCTGCAGTCGTTCGGCCTTGACCTGCGCCCCCGTCAACAATATCTCTACGAAATGGACGAGCCAGCGGCCAACAGTCCTGCCGCCAGCTACGCCATGGGGGTGAGCGAGCTCTGCGCCCTTGACGACGGCAGTATCCTCGTGCTTGAGCGCGAGTTCTTCGTGCCCAAGCGCAAGCTCGGCGCATTCGCTCTATGCAAGCTCTACCTTGTCAACCCCTCAGGGGCCGCGGCAGGTTCCTTTCTGCCCAAGCGGCTGCTCATGGAGTTTCGCACGTGCCTCTCGCTGTTTCACTTCGCCATAGCCAACTATGAGGGCCTTTGCCTCGGTCCCACCCTTGCTGGCGGACAAAGAGTGCTCGTTATGGTGAGCGACTCGCAAAGCGGCTACAAGGGCGTGCTCAAAGACTGGTTCAAGACCGCCCTGCTCGCTCCTCCTTGTAGAGATGGTCGATGATGCTGTCGGCCAGTGATATGTTGGGCACAAGAATGTTGCCGCACCCCAACTCTTCGGCCACAGTTAGAAAGAGCTCCGAAGCAAGCACTATCGCGTCGGCATGGTCGGCCTTGAGGCTGTATCCTTATGGTTCCCACGTTGTAGGAACAGCTGCCCACAATCGGCCGTAGCTCATCATTGTTATTTCGGTGCTGCCCACCGCCCACGTCCATGTAGGCATAGTCGCCCTCGAGTACGTCCGCCGCCTATGAAAACAAACACAGAAACCGTTTTCCTTTTGGCTTCTTGGAGAATTCTGTGGTTGAAGAACATCCAGCTG
>CAVHDN010000318.1:0-2648 GCA_963634315.1 Flexilinea sp.
GGCTACATTCGTCCCGAGGACGTTGAGGTGCTGCACGAGTGGCGCAAGGACCCTGCCCACTGGAACGCCTAAACGCATTTTTATAGAACTTACCTAAATATGAGTACATTTGAAAGTAGCATAAGGCACATCCCTTATCGCCAAGTAGCAATATACAACATGCTGAGCGACCTGAGCAATGTGGAGCGCATTGCCGACCGCATACCTAGCGACAAGTTCAAGGACTTGCGCTTCGACCATGACCGCATTTCCATAAGCGCAGCCCCGGCAGGTGAGATTTGTCTGCACGTGGTGGATCGCGAAGCTCCAAAATGCGTGAAGTTTGAGACCGAGCAGTCGCCTGTGCCGTTCAACCTCTGGATACAGATAGTGGCGGTGGATGAGGCATCGAGTAAGATTAAGCTTACGGTGAAAGCTGACCTGAACCCTTTCATCAAGGGAATGGTGGAAAAACCGCTCAAGGAGGCTCTTGAGCGCATAGCCGACGCGCTGGAGCATATACGCTACGAGGACTGACGCGCCAAGACCCTTGGCCACACAGAAACAAACAGACATGACAAGGATGAAACTTTGGGAGAAGAACTACGGCATAAACGAGGAGATAGAGCGGTTTACCGTAGGCCGCGACAGGGAACTTGACCTCTATCTCGCACGCTACGACGTGCTCGGAAGCATGGCTCACATAACTATGTTGCAGTCGATAGGCTTGCTTGAAGCAGACGAGTTGAAGGCTCTGCTGGCCGAGTTGAAGAACATTTACGCAGTGTGCGAGAGCGGAGAGTTTGTCATAGAGGAAGGCATAGAGGATGTTCACTCGCAGGTGGAGTTGATGCTCACTCGCAAGTTGGGTGACATGGGCAAGAAGATACACAGTGGACGTTCACGCAACGATCAGGTGCTCGTTGACCTCAAACTCTTCACTCGCCATGAGATAAAGACCGTGGCACAGGCCACAAAGACACTCTTCGACGAACTTCTCCAGAAAAGCGAGGAACACAAGGATGTGCTCATGCCCGGCTATACCCATCTGCAAGTGGCCATGCCCAGTTCGTTCGGACTGTGGTTCGGTGCCTATGCAGAGAGCCTTGCCGACGACATGCTCTTCCTGCAGGCTGCCTATCGCATGGCCAACCGCAACCCACTCGGCTCCGCTGCAGGCTACGGTTCGTCGTTTCCCCTAAACCGCACCATGACTACACAGTTGCTTGGCTTCGACTCCATGAACTACAACGTGGTATATGCGCAGATGGGACGTGGCAAGATGGAGCGCAACGTGGCTTTCGCCCTCGCTTCCATAGCTGGTACGGTGGCCAAGATGGCGTTTGATGCTTGCTTGTTCAACAGTCAGAACTTCGGCTTTGTCAAACTGCCTAAGGAGTGTACCACTGGTTCGTCCATCATGCCCCACAAGAAGAACCCCGACGTGTTTGAGCTCATCAGGGCTAAGTGCAATAAACTGCAGGCTCTGCCACAGCAGGTCATGCTGATAATGAACAATCTGCCTGTGGGCTACTTCCGTGACTTGCAGATTATAAAGGAGGTGTTCCTGCCTGCGTTCGACGAACTGAAGGACTGCTTGCAGATGGCTGCCTATATAATAAACAAGATGGAGGTATCGAGGAACATTCTCGACAATCCTATGTATGACCCGATATTCTCCGTAGAGGAGGTGAACCGCTTGGCGGCTGCCGGCATGCCGTTCCGCGATGCCTACAAGAAGGTGGGACTGGAGATAGAGGCTGGTGAGTTTGTTCCCGACAAGCACATTAACCATACTCACGAGGGGAGCATAGGCAATCTGCAGAACGACAAGATAAGTCAACTGATGGAGCAGACGCTCGCAGAGTTTCACTTTGAGCGGGCAGAGGAGGCTGAAAGCAATCTGCTCAAGATGGCATAGTGGGGTTTGGTTACCCAATAAACAAGAGTTTGTTTTCCAAATGAAAATTATCTCGTCAATGAAACCTTTGTGCTTGCGCCTATTGTCGGCCATCGCAATGGTGACAATGCTCGCGGCCTGTACCACCGACGAACAATATACTCGCAAATATGCCTGCAGCTTTACTTTCTACACAGGCTACCATCCCACAAGCATTCTCTGTGGCATAACAGCCAATGCAGGCACTTTCGTGTGGGTGACGGTGGGCAAGTCGAAGGGCGTGAACCATGTCTATGTGCACCGCAATGACGGAGGTGCCGATGAGGACTGGGCCATGACCACCGAGATAGAGAACAACCGTTTGTCGTATGACAACATTGGGGCTAACAACGCCCTGATAATAGGTTGCACTACGGCCATGGAGGCGAAGGCCTATGATAGGCAGTGTCCTTATTGTCTGGACAATCAGAGTGGGGTGAACTATCCGCTCGCATGGACCGACAACGGACGATTTGTGGAGTGTGCGAAGTGTGGGCGCAAGTATGACCTGAACGCTAACGGCATTTCCTCCGACGGTCAACGGCTGTTGCAATACCGTGTCTTTGTTGGTGCAGGCTACGGTGGAGTGGAGATGCTGAGGGTGTCGAACTAATATTGGGCTACTAAAGTTTACATTCCCTTTTGGCGTCGCACTTCGCAAAGCGCTCCTACTAGCAATACCGATGACTGCGCAGTGTAGTAGGTGCAGATTTCCAAGCTGCACCCCTTG
>CAVHDN010000319.1:0-2648 GCA_963634315.1 Flexilinea sp.
AGGTAATACCAAGTGAATGGCGCTCGGCGTTTTCAGTCGAAAAGTTCTTTGAACACTTCGAGGGATTTCAGTTCGCTGAAGCCGGGCAGGTGAAGCCGGTAGTAGTCGTTTATGACCTCCAGGCATCTCGTCCGCTGGTGGCGCGAGAAGCGGTAGAGATGCATGTTTTCGTAGTCCATATATAATAAATAAGGTATGCGGCTTGCTTCGTCGGGCTTCAGATAGTGTGGATGGTTAGGCTGTCCGAGACGGTATTCGCTGTTCATGAGGTCGTAGTAGTACAGACGTTCGTGGTGCCAGTCCGAAGATTCGTTCGCCTTGTCGAGGCTCGGGTAGATGCCGAGGAAACGGGTCATGCGTATGAGGAACACGAGATGGAAGTTGGCATAGCCGCGCTCGCAACTGTCGAGCCACTTGAGCGAGTCTTCGATATATTCGTAGAGCAAGGGACTGGCTGCCTCGTCCTTGAGTGCGTTTTGCAGGAACTCGGCAATGAACATTGTGATGATGCCCTTCACGGGGTTGGTCTGCGTGTTCATGCACACATGGTAGGGTCTTACGTCCTTCGGTTGGGGGAGGCGTGCCTGACCATGGATGTCGCAGTCGAACTCCAGCATGCTGAGCGGAAGGAGACAGGACGGCAGAACTCGTGACGAGTGGCGTGTGTGCCCTGTGCTCCCGGCTGCTGTGCGTTTCATCATGAACGACATTCTGCCGCGCGCATTCGTGTACATATCGACGATGTGTCCGCCGTCGCCGTACTTTACTGTCCTAAGTACAATTCCCCTCAGTCTTTCCATGTTTCAGTTGCTTTCACATGCAAATTTACGGAAAAAACGGCATGGAATTGCAGTTTCATAAAAAAAAGCGGCAAAAAATTTTGTCAGTCGAAATAAAGTCCTTACCTTTGCACCCGCAAATCCGACTTAACGGGTTCGCTATGCTGTAAAAGGCAAGAGGCTGGTCCCTTCGTCTATCGGTTAGGACGAGAGATTTTCATTCTCTAAAGAGCAGTTCGATTCTGCTAGGGACTACAAATTAAAGAAACGAAGTTAAAGATGGCAAACCACAAATCAGCAATTAAGAGAATCCGCCAGGACAAGAAACGCACACTGCATAACCGCTATTATGCAAAGACTATGCGTAACGCCGTGCGTAAACTGCGTGCGCTCACAGACAAGGAAGAGGCTGTGAAGTTGTATCCGACTGTACAGAAAATGTTGGACAAGTTGGCTAAGACCAACATCATCCACAAGAACAAGGCCGCAAACATCAAGTCGGGTCTTGCTCTCCACATCAACAAGCTCGGATAATCTATAGATTAACAGAAGAATTATCATAGGCCGTGTCTCCACAAGAGATGCGGCCTTGTTTTGTTTGTCATCGCTTGGACAAAGCGGAAACGCACGACGGCGGAAATGTGGCTCACACAGTCTCGCTATGCGGTGTTTTGTGGAGCGAAAATTGGGTGAAGTCGCAAAAAAACAGTAATTTTGCGCTCTAATAACACTAAAACGATTATGGCAGAAGACATAAACAAGCCGAACAATTATTCAGCGAGCAACATACAGGTGCTTGAAGGACTGGAGGCAGTGCGCAAGCGCCCCGCCATGTACATAGGCGACATAAGCGAAAAGGGACTTCACCACCTTGTCAACGAGACGGTTGACAACTCCATCGACGAGGCTATGGCGGGATATTGCACCCACATAGAGGTCACCATCAATGAGGACAACTCAATAACCGTGCAGGACAACGGTCGAGGAATACCTGTTGACGAGCACAAGAAGCTGCACAAGTCGGCACTGGAGGTGGTAATGACCGTGTTGCACGCAGGAGGTAAGTTCGACAAAGGTTCCTACAAGGTGAGCGGCGGCCTTCACGGTGTGGGTGTGAGTTGTGTGAACGCACTTTCCACACACATGATTTCGCAGGTGTTCCGCGACGGCAAGATATACCAGCAGGAGTATGAGAAGGGCAAGCCGCTCTATCCTGTGAAGGTGGTGGGCACCACCGACCTTCGTGGTACGCGTCAGCAGTTCTGGCCCGACGGCTCCATCTTCACCACAACAGAATACAAGTATGACATCATAGCCAAGCGCATGCGCGAACTGGCCTACCTCAATGCAGGAATAACCATCACACTCACCGACTTGCGTCCCGACGAGGATGGCAATACACATCAGGAGGTGTTCCACGCCAAGGAAGGACTCAAGGAGTTTGTGCGCTATGTTGACCGTCACCGTACCCACCTGTTCGACGATGTCATTTATCTCAAGACCGAGAAGCAGGGCATACCCATCGAGGTGGCAGTGATGTACAACACCGACTACAGCGAGAACATTCACTCCTATGTGAACAACATCAACACGATAGAGGGCGGTACTCACTTGGTGGGCTTCCGCATGGCTCTCACTCGCACTCTGAAGAAGTATGCCGACAACGACCCGGCCATATCCAAGCAGATAGAGAAGGCGAAGATAGAGATTGCGGGCGAAGACTTCCGCGAAGGACTCACCGCAGTCATCTCTATAAAGGTGGCAGAGCCGCAGTTTGAGGGTCAGACAAAGACCAAGCTGGGCAACAGTGAGGTGGCAGGTGCTGTACAGCAGGCTGTGGGCGAGGCGTTGGCCTACTATCTTGAGGAG
>CAVHDN010000320.1:0-2634 GCA_963634315.1 Flexilinea sp.
GCCACTGACTATGCCATTCTGCAAAACGAGCAGTATGTCAACTCCGGCCAGGCTCCGCTTTACGCTGACCCATACCATCTGACAGACATCAACGGCAATGCCGTAACCACCGGCACCGACTGGCAGGACCTCGTGTTCAACGACAACGCTCCGGTGCAGAAACACGACGTATCTGTCAATGGCGGCAACGACCGCGTGAAGTATTACCTCTCAATGGGCTACTACGACCAGGAAGGTATCGTTGGCGGAAACTACGGCAAGTCAAACTATAACCGTCTGACCCTGCGTTCCAATACCAACATGAACGTCATCGACGCTACCAAGGAGCGCAACTTCCTCAACAAACTCGACTTCAGCGTCAACCTTTCTTATGCCCGCATCAAGAGCACAAGCATTACAGCCAACTCTACATGGGGTTCCGTGCTTGGTTCTGCTCTTGCCTTGTCGCCAATCCTTCCTCCTTACGTTACTGGCGATGCAGCCACGGCACAGCATAACCGCTATACCTACACCGATTATTCGTCGGATTCAAAGGGTGTGCTCACTCCATACGATGACGTGACCGACAAGAACGGCAACATCGTGATGATTCCCGGCACGGCCTACAACGAGATGAACAACCCGCTCGGTCTGCTCCTCGAGCCTTCGCAGCCAAGTTGGAGCCACCACTTCACGGGCAATTTCGCTGCCGAGCTCGGTGTGATAGACAACCTCAAGTACCGCTTCTCATACATGGCCGACATGGCATTCTGGGGATCGGAGACCGCAACACTGCAGACTTACTACAACTCTGCAAACAACAACGCACAGTATACCAGCGCAACGGTGAACAACTGCCGCAACACCACATGGCAGATTGAGAACACGCTGACCTACGACAAGACTTTCGGTGACCACCACATCAACGTGGTGCTCGGCCAGAGCGCACTGTCGTACAGCGGCTATCAGATTGACGGTTCAAACAAATATCTTGTCAACTCTGCGAAGCCTTCGATAGCTTATTCAAACGGTAACTATCGCCTGACTTATGCTGACGACGGCACGGTGAACGGTGCAGTGGTAGACCACTCGGTCAACGCTTACCCCTACGACCCATACAAGATGACTTCTATGTTCGCGCGTGTGTCTTACAACTATCAGGAGCGCTACATGGCTCAGGTCACACTCCGTCGCGACGGTTCCAGCCGCTTCGGCTCGAACCATAAGTTCGGTACCTTCCCATCTGTATCGTTGGGTTGGAACATTGCCAACGAACCATACCTCAAGATGCCACAGTGGCTGAACGTACTCAAGGCCCGTTTCTCTTGGGGTAAGAACGGTAACGACAACATCGGTAACTTCAAATATACAGTCAACACGGCATCTGGCAACAACTATTATTTCGGCAACCCTGTCAACCTCACGCTTGGCTCCAAGGCAAGCGGCCTTGCCAACCCCGACCTTAAGTGGGAGGAGAGCGAGCAGACCGACATCGGTATCGACTTCGCATTCTTCCGTTCTGCGCTTACTTTCACAGTCGACTATTTCAACAAGCGCACCAATGGCATGCTGATGACCATGAACATTCCTTCATACGTCGGCGAGTCTAAGCCTATCGGCAACGTGGGCGACATGCGCAACCGCGGTGTTGAGTTTGAGCTTGGTTACAAGTGGCACATAGCCGATGCCAACTTCTCTATCAAGGGCAATGCCTCTTACCTGAGCAACACTCTGCTGGAATACGGCAACGACACTGGCTATGCTGACCTCGATTCCTTCCAGGGCGTCGGCACTATCACACGTGCAGAGAACGGTCACGCTTTCCCATTCTTCTATGGTTACAAGACAGCCGGCATCTTCCAGACACTGGACGAGGTCAACAGCTACGTCAACTCTGAAGGCAAGCCTATCCAGCCAAACGCACAGCCCGGTGACGTGCGCTTCGTTGATGTCAACGGCGACGGACAGATCGACAACAACGACCGTACCGACATCGGTAACGGAACACCAAAGTGGACCTACGGTATCAACTTCAACGCCTCATGGAAGGGCTTCGACTTCAACATGTTCTGGCAGGGCGTGGCAGACGTCGATGTCTTCGATGCAACACGCCGCACCGATATCGCTTCCAGCAACTATCCTTCATGGATGCTAGGACGCTGGACAGGCCCAGGCACATCCAACAAGATTCCTCGCCTCTACAACGGTGACGCCAACAACTGGCAGTCGAGCGACCTCTATATCTTCGACGGCTCATACCTGCGCCTGAAGAACATCACCTTGGGATACACTCTTCCGAAGAGCCTTACCATGAAGCTCATGGTAGAGCGCCTGCGCTTCTATGTCAGCGCCGAGAACTTGCTCACCTTCACCAAGTACCATGGCTTCGATCCTGAGATTGCTTCCGGCGGCACATCACTTGGCGTAGACTATGGTGTCTATCCGCAAGCCCGCACATGGACTGTCGGATTCAACATCACTTTTTAATGTCTCACATCCTTATCTAATTCTAAAATAGTATGAAGAAATCAAATATATTCATTCTTGGCCTCATGAGCCTGGCCACTGTCGGGCTGACGGGATGTGGTGAGGGCTTCCTTGAAGTGGAGTCGCCTACCTCCGACGATGTCAACGAATACTATACCACCGATGCGC
>CAVHDN010000321.1:0-2599 GCA_963634315.1 Flexilinea sp.
TGTGAAGTAATGTCCGAACGACACTGCCCCTACGGGAGTGATGAGCTTGTCCATCTTAGCGTCGGTAAGGGTCAGTTGTGCACCGCCTTGCAGCTCAATGTAGCTGTAGGAGTTGGGCTGTTGCTTTTCGGCTGTCTGTGCTGCAACCGAGCATGACAGCATGAGTCCAAGCGCAGTTGCCAAGGTAATCCTTTTGTTTTGCATGTTTTTAATGTTTATTTTACGAATAGTGTCTGTCTTTGTTGTTATTCTCGTCAGTAGGTTTCTTGTCCGTGAGCCAGTAGGTCTCTTTCTCGGAAATTAGTTAATAGCATGTAGTTCAACGGCAAAGGTAACATTATTCCATTGATAATCATTAACGTTAGTGCGGTTTTTTTCGTTTTTGGCGGCAAAGTTGCTTTTTCCAACTTGCAATGTGTCGGCTGAAAGAGCCTGTAAGCGATATTTTAAAACCGCCCATTTTGTTTTGTAGCCGAAAAGCACTAACTTTGCATCGAAACATATACATATTGCAATATCATTTATGTCATCAGTAACGATAAAGAGCGTCAAGGACAAGCGAGACCTTGAGGCTTTCATACAGTTTCACTACGACTTGTACCGCAACAATGCCTACGATGCACCTAATCTACACAGCGACGAGGTGAACACGCTGAGCAAAGACCGCAACGCGGCGTTCGACTTCTGCGAGGCCGAATATTTCCTTGCCTACAAGGACGGAAAGGTGGTGGGCCGTGTGGCCGCCATAATAAACCGCAGTGCCAACGAGAAGTGGCAGCGCAAGAGTGTGCGCTTCGGGTGGATAGACTTCATTGACGACGAGGAAGTGTCGTCGGCACTGTTAAAGGCAGTGGAGGACTGGGGCCGCTCCAAGGGCATGGAAGAGATAGTGGGGCCGTTGGGCTTCACCGACATGGACCCCGAGGGCATGCTCACCTACGGCTTCGACCAGTTGGGCACACAGGCCACCATATACAACTACGCCTACTATCCCGAGCACATGGAGCGCATGGGCGGTTGGGAAAAGGACAACGACTACGTGGAGTACAAGCTCATTGTGCCCGACGAGATACCCGAGAAGTATGGCAAGATAGCCAGCATGATAGAGAGCCGCTACAACCTGCACGTAAAGAAGCTCACAAGAAAGGACATATTCGATGGCGGCTACGGACAAAAGGTGTTTGAGGTGATAAACGGCACGTTCTCTCATCTCTACGGCTACTCCACACTCACCCAACGACAGATAGACCAGTATGTGAAGATGTACTTCCCCATGGCCGACCTCAACCTCGTGACACTCATAGAAGACTGGAACGCCGACAAGAAGGTGGTGGGCGTGGGCATAACCATACCGTCGCTCTCCAAGGCTTTCCAGAAGTGCCGCAACGGTCGCCTATGGCCCTTCGGTTGGTGGCACGTGCTGCGCGCGTTGAAGTGGCACAAGACCGAGTGTGTCGATCTGCTCCTCATAGGTGTGTTGCCCGAGTATCGCAAGAAGGGCGCCAACGCACTGCTCTTCGCCGACCTCATACCGTGGTATCAGCGTTACGGCTTCAAGTGGGGCGAGACCCATGTGGAGATGGAGACCAACACCAACGTACAGAGCCAGTGGCAGTATCTTGAGGCCATCAACCACAAGCGCCGCAGGTGCTATGTGAAGAAGATATAGGGTGGGTTCGAAACATTCCCACCGTAAAAGGGAAAAGACTTTTCTATGGAAGACGAAACATTGACCAACGTAGGCGGGCAGCAGCCCGTTGAATATACCGACGACAACATCCGGCACTTGTCGGACATGGAGCATGTGCGCACACGTCCCGGCATGTACATAGGCCGACTGGGCGATGGCAATCTGCCCGAAGACGGTATCTATGTGCTGCTCAAGGAGGTGATAGACAACTCCATCGACGAGTTCAAGATGAACGCCGGCGACCGCATAGAGATAAACGTGGAGGACAACCGCAGTGTCAGCGTGCGCGACTATGGACGCGGCATTCCGCAGGGCAAGCTCATCGAGGCGGTGAGTGTGCTCAACACCGGCGGCAAGTATGACTCCAAGGCGTTCAAGAAGAGCGTGGGACTGAACGGTGTGGGCGTGAAGGCGGTAAACGCCCTAAGCTCAAACTTCACGGTGAAGTCGTTCCGCGACGGCAAGGTGCGCACTGCAACCTTTGAGCGCGGACAACTGAAGAGCGACATCACCGAGGACACAGCCGACGAGAACGGCACCTACATCTACTTTGTTCCCGACGATACGCTCTTCCTCAACTACTCGTTTCACGACGACATTGTGGAGACCATGCTCCGCAACTACACCTACCTCAACACGGGCTTGGCCATCATGTACAACGGTAGGCGCATCCTTAGTCGCAACGGACTGAAGGACTTGCTCAACGACACGATGACCAACGACGGCATCTATCCCATCATTCACCTCAAGGGCGAGGACATAGAGATAGCCTTCACCCACGCCAACCAGTATGGCGAGGAGTACCACTCGTTTGTCAACGGTCAGCACACCACGCAGGGCGGTACCCACCAGAGCGCCTTCAAGGAGCACATAGCCAAGACCATAAAGGAGTTCTACGGCAAGAACTTC
>CAVHDN010000322.1:0-2595 GCA_963634315.1 Flexilinea sp.
GAGCAGGCAACAGACGTGGTAAGCGGCACGGCTGGCTATTTTGCCGTGCAACTGCCAAGAGGATACTACACACTGCGGGTGAGCTATACCGGCTATTCCACCTATGAGGCGCGTGTGGAATGCGTTGACTCTATAAACATGCCGCCCATAGTGTTGCAGGAGAGCAGCAGCGAGTTGGCTGGGGTAGTAGTGAGGGCAAACCGCATCAGCTACAACACCAAAGGCTATAAGGCCAATTTGTCCAATGACCCGTTGTTTAAGTCACGCTCATTGGCCGAGGCTATGCAGATGTTGCCGGGATTGTATATGAAGCAAGGCGAATTCTATGCATATGGCGAGAATGTCGGCTCGGTGTTTGTCAATAACAAGCGCATCATGTTTACTGGGACGGCCTTGGTGAATTATCTGGCAACGTTACAAGCCAAGAATATCACCTCTGTAGAAGTGCTTAACAGTACGGCCGATCCGTTGCTTGCCGACAAAATGGCGTTTGTGGTAAAAATCACTACGTCGAGCATTAACGATGGCGGTAATGCAACGTTGGGCTCATCTGCCCGTGTTTCTAACGTCAACGATTTTCAGGCTTCCCCTACGTTTAATATCCAACAGCGTGTTGGTAAATGGTCGATGTTTCTATTGCCCAGTTATACACCTCGGTCGATGCTCAACCGTGGGTCTAAAGGAACCATAACCTATCAAGAGTCTGGGCAGGTGAGGAAAGAAAGCCAGATGATGCACTTGAAATTCAAACCCACCATGTCGTTCTCGGGTGGCCTGTCGTATGAGTTTGACAAAAACAACAATCTGTCGCTTAACCTTAGCGGCAAACACGACAAGCGCTTGCAGACCTCGTCGACACACAACGAAGTCTATGAAAATGGTTCGCTTGCGAACTCTTCCGACGGATATGTTGGCGAACAGAGGACCGTAAACCAATTGGAAGGCATGCTCAGTTATTACGGTGACTTGCCAGTGGCGACGTTGTATGGTACGCTCAACTACAACTTCAAAGAAGATGAAGGGCAGACCCATCGTGACCAAACCCTCGTGGACGGGCAGACAAGCGAATATCGCCAGGACAAGAATGCATATTACCATTTATTCAGAGTCAATTTGTCTGCTCAATGGAAACTGGGTGATGCTCATCGCATCACTACAAGTGTGAAGTATGTCAATTGGGACAACCAAAACTATTATTGCCAGCCGCTGCTTGCTGATGCCAACCGTTACGCGTATCTTTACAACGAGTCGACGTTCGACGGCTCGCTGGGCTACGAATACCGCAAAGGGGTGTGGGACGTGAACATCGGTACCAACTATATGAAGTCGCACATGAAACCCTTGGTGGAGCAAGCCGGCGAGGTGGCTTCGTATAAACGGAATGTCAACAAGTTCTTGCCTTTTGCCACCATCACCTATGTGTTTAATGAGGCGAAGTATGAAACCGTTATGTTGCAGTATGAGCGGACTTATGATTACTCGGTCCTTACGGCCATGAATCCCGCTACCGACTGGCGGTCGGAATATGCATACAACAAGGGCAACCCGAACTTGCGCCCTGGTTTCACTGATGAACTTGCATTGCAGACGCGAGTGGGCGAGTTCTCGTTCCGGGCAAAGTTCAACAATGAACTTGGGGCGACAATGACCTATTCGCTGGACGATGCCGACTGTGAGGTGAGTTCCTACGACAATGGCATGCATATACAGAGTGTGCTTCTCTATGTCGGTTTTCCGACAATCGAGTTCTCTGAGACCTGGAGGGCCAATTACTATTGTTCTTATTTTTGGAAAAAAGAACACTATGGTAGTCAAAAGCAAGTGGCCGGACAGGTGGCTGGCGGATTTGACGTGATGGGAACGCTGCCCGGAAACATAAATCTGAATTGTGAAGCAACGCTGAACAGTCCGCAGCGCTCGTTCTATACGTCTCTCTACGCCTTAGGCGGCGCAAGTGTCAGTCTGGGCAAATGGTTTCTCAAGAATAGACTGCGCGCGGGTCTAAGTTGCAGTTACTCCTTCTTGACGCATACTACAACCAAGACCTCACAATACAGAAGTGATTTCCGTTTCGACCGTAGTGTGTTCTCCGCATCGTTCTCGGTCAGCTACAAGTTCAAATGGGGCAACAAGCGCGCATGGGTCAAGACCAATCGTGTCGTTTCCAAAGAGGCCATGCGCATGAACGACTGACGAAAATGTTAAAATATAAAGATTTTCGTATTCCAGTACCCCGTATTTGGCCGAAAAGCCGTACCTTTGCACCGCTTTTCGGCCTGACCGCTGGTTGAGGGACGAGTCCTCATGCTACGTCGGGTTGGTGAGACAAACAATTTTTAATCAAAACACAACAATGGATTTAATTAAAGTTGCTGAGGAAGCATTTGCAACCGGCAAGCAGTTCCCTAGCTTCAAGCCGGGTGACACTGTGACTGTCGCTTACAAAATCGTCGAGGGTAACAAACAGCGTATTCAGCTCTATCGCGGTGTGGTCATCAAGATCAACGGCGAGGGTACCAAGAAGCGTTTCACCGTCCGTAAGATGTCGGGAACCGTGGGTGTAGAGCGTATCTTCCCCCTGGAGTCACCCAACAT
>CAVHDN010000323.1:0-2592 GCA_963634315.1 Flexilinea sp.
GGTGCAGATTTCCAAGCTGCACCCCTAGCGCATAGGGTCGCAGTTCGGAGAAATGCTCCTACTACGCCGCCACAGCGTCCTTCCCAGCCTTGCGCTTCCTAAGCCCGAGGGCGGCAATCAAGGCGAGCACGAGAAGCAGGAAAGCATAGCCGATGTAGGCTATGGTCTCAGTGGTGGCGACCGACTTGGGGAAGAACGACAGCTCTACCGTGTGGTGCCCGGGGGCTACGTTTATGGCGCGCAGGATGTAGTTGACGCGCCCCATAGGCACCTCCTTGCCATCCACCTTAGCCTCCCATTCAGGATAGTAAACCTCGGAGAACACCACCACGCCACCCGTGTCGGAGTTGACATCGTAGGTGAGGCGGTTGGGCTCATAGGTTTTTATGGTCACCACGCCCGAGGTCGCATTTGACGCAAATGCTCCTACTTCCGAGGTCGCAGTTCGGCGAACTGCTCCTACTACTCCGAGCGCGCTGCTGAACTTCTTGTCGGCCACAGCCTCATGGCGCAAGTCAATCTTGCCCACAAGGTCAATCTCCTCGTTGGCGTTATCTACATAGCGCACATTGTCAACAAACCACGCATTGCCATAGGTGTAAGGGTTCTGCACCGGCACGGTCTGTCCGTTTTGCAGCGGCAGGATGAAGTATTTGGCGTTGAGCATGTTGAGCACTGGGAAGATGCTGTCGCCGTTCACCTTGGTCATGTCGCCTCCGGCCTGCGCCACGGCAGACATCAAGCCCTGCATTTCGGGCGATATGTGGGCCTCAATCATCTCCTGATAGCGGCGGAGCTTGGCGGGATGGTAACCGCCGATGCTCTTGAAGTAGTAGGCGGTCTCGTTCTCGTTGAACGTGTTTGAGGCGAGATTGAGCACTCGGTAGTCGAGCGACTTGTCCTTGAGTATCTCCTTCTCGGTCTCGGTGGGCTGCACGGGATTGTCGCGCACACTCTTCTCAACAAACATCTCGTCGTTGAGGTAACGTTTGTTCACCGTCCACATGTCAACAAGGCACAGCAGGGTTATGCCCGCAATGGTATAGGCTGCCTTGAGCTTGCCTGCCTTGAACAACAGGAGCAGCAGCGTGCCCACTACGATTATCCAGAACGAACGCCAGCAGTCGGCGGTAAACACCGCCTTGCGCATTTCGGTGAGGTTGGCCAACAGGGGCTGCAACTGCTCGGCAGGTATCTGACTCAGAGCCTGCATCTCTGAAGAAGAAACATAGTTGGGGAAGAACACTCCGGGCATGAGGGCAAACAGCAAACAAAAACCTGCCGTGAGGCCGAAGCTGATATACACATAGCGCATCTTGCGTTTGAGCAGTTCCGGCTCCTCTATCACTCGCTTCAGGGCGAGCATGGCCAAGAGGGGTATGGTGAACTCGGCTATGACGAGTATGGAGGCCACGGTGCGGAACTTGGAGTACATCGGCATGTAGTCGATGAAGAAATTGGTGAAGCCCATGAAATTGCGTCCCCACGCCAAGAGTATGGACAGAATGGTGGCCGCGAGCAACGCCCACTTCATGGGGCCTTTCACTATGAAGAGGCCGAGGATGAACAGCATGAGCACAAAGGCTCCCACATAGACAGGACCGCTCGTGCCGGGCTGCTCGCCCCAGTACTGCCCTATCTGCTGATATACGGGCAGATAGGTATTGTCGGCTTTCTCCATTGCCTTCTTGCTGCGCACCATTGGGACAGAAGCACCGCCCTTGACATTGGGCACAAGCAGCGACCACGTCTCGTCTATGCCGTAGCTCCACATCGTTATGTAGTCGCGCTCCAGTCCGCTGTCGGTCTGGTTGTCCTTGGCCACATCCTTCTTCACAAGCTCACTCTTGCCGCGCATTGACTCCTTGCCATACTGCCACGTGTGGTAGAGGTTGGAGATGTTGAGACTCACACCTATGACGGCTCCCACCAGGCACACTGCCGTGGCCTTGCCAAACCGTTTCCACTCGTGCTTGAGGGCAGCGTCGATAAGGAAGGCAATGAACATGAACAGAACGACAAACAGATAGTAGTAGGTCATCTGCACGTGGTTGGCGTGAACCTCAAGCCCAGTGAAGAGCGCAGTGACGAGCAATCCCCACAGGTAGCGCCCCCTATAGGCCAGCACAATGCCGGCAATCATGGGCGGGAGAAAGCCAAGGGCCCACACCTTCCATATGTGGCCGGCGGCTATGATGATGAAGAAATAGCTGCTGAAAGCCCATATTATGGAGCCGAGAGCGGCCAGCGACTGTCGGAAGTTGAACGCACGGAGCAGGATATAGAAGCCGAAAAGGTAGAGGAACACGTAGCCCATCTCGCCCGGAAGCCACATGTGGGACAGCGAGGAGAGGTGGTTGAGCACCGTGCCACTGTCGTAGGACGGCGACGTCTGGTAGGTGGGCATGCCCGAAAATATGGCGTTGGTCCAACGGGTGCGCTCGCCAGTGCGCTCATAATACTCTTGTTGCTCCACACCCATGCCCTTGCCTGCGGCATGGTCGTTCTGGTAGAGTATGCGGCCTTCTATGTCTGCCGGAAAGAAATAGGCAAACGACAGGACTGCAAACAGCAGTATAGCCAGCACGTCGG
>CAVHDN010000324.1:0-2591 GCA_963634315.1 Flexilinea sp.
TCAATTGCTGAGACGCAGCCTATCTTATGTAAAAAGCAAGAGAAAGATGCCGAATAAAAACAAAAAGACACAAAGAGCAGGACCCAACAAACAATAAATAGAAATGGCGTGGATTTTTTAGAACACGCCTCAAACAAATAGACTTTGATGGATACGCTTACCATTATCATCTGCTGCTCACTTGCAGTGCTTGCATTGGCCGCAACGCTGAGCGACACCCTCTGGTTCTCCTTGAAAAGCACCACCCCACAAGAGACGGATGGAGAGAAGAGAATTTCGGTAATACTGACAGTGCACGACCAAGCCGAGGCTTTGAAGCGCAATCTGCCTGCCATACTGTCGCAAGACTACACTCCAGGCTACGAGGTGATTGTGGTGGACGAGAGTTCAACCGACGACACAGAAGATGTGCTGAGCCTGCTTGCCCACAAATACCCAAACCTATACACCACATTCATACCCGAGTCAAGTCACTACCTTAGCCGCCGCAAACTTGCACTCACCCTCGGAGCCAAGGCCGCAAAGAACGAGTGGCTCCTGTTCACCGACGCCGACTGCCGTCCGGCAAGCCATTCATGGCTCGCAACGATGGCCATGCGCTTCGGCTATTCAATAGATATAGTTGTTGGATATACGCGATATAGCGCATCTACACCGCACTTCTGGCAGTTGGAGCGACTGGTAAAGCAGAGGCGAGCTCTGCGCCAAGCACAGAAAGGTACCCTCTACTGCCACAACGGTCACAATCTGGCAGTGCGCAAGAGCGTGTTCTTCGCCCACAACGGTTTTCTGCAGAACCTCAAATACCTGCGCGGCGAGTACGACTTCATGGCCAACGAATATGCGACGCAGAACAATACGGCTGTTGTAGTGGAGCCTGAAGCTACGATTATAGAAGACACACCATCGAGGAATATGTGGACCAACAACCAAATGTTCCAGATGGACACGCGCCGTCACCTCAAGCGAGGCTTAGCATTCAGTGCACCTTTGACATTGGCCTCGGCCACATTGCACATCAACCTCATAGCCCAAATATGCGCCATAGCTATTGCCGTAGCCCACGAGTGGTGGTGGGTGGCAGCTACTGCTGCTCTTTGCGCCATAGTTACCTACACCTTGCGACTGCTTTCGGCACACAAGGCCATAAAGGAGACGGGCGAGGACATGACCATATGGTCCGTTCCTTTCATGGAGATAGGCATGGCATGGTGGCGTGCGCTGCTGCGCATCAAGTGCATCGCGGCCAACAAGTACGACTTCATACGCAAATGACATGATAACGGTGCTGCATTTCTTCCCAAAAGACGAAAAGGCGGTTGCACAATACGTTGAGACGTTGTGCAATGCCATGAGAAGTCGTGCGGAAACCTATACCGCTTGTGCCTTAAAAGACTTTCTGCAAAAGCTTAGCGACAAGCACCCAGACATAGTGCATCTGCACGGATGCTGGCGACCGGCCAACTGGATAGCGGCGCACAGAGCAACAAACCTTGGAGCTCGCATAGTACTCTCACCCCATGGAGCGTTGGAGCCGTGGATTGTCAAACGGCACTATTTCACAGAGAAGCTACCGCAACTCCTGCTCTATCAGCGGCGATTGGTCAAGCAAGCCATGGCTGTGATAGTCATGGGACGCATGGAGAAGGACTGTCTCATGCGACTTGGCTACACACCACGAGTGGAGACGGTATTGAACTCACTCGTGACGAGTGCACTGACCGACCAACAAATGGCGATCAAGACCTGCAACATCTACCGCAAAGTGCTCGACAGCAACCTGTGGCCATTGATGAGCGAACAGACAAGGCTGGCGCTAAAGGCCCTACTGAAGGCTGGCATAACGGGCGACAGCCATTGGCTCAACAACGAGGAGAAGGCCGCCATTCACGCACTGACCACCGAAGAACAACGCCAAGTGGTTCTCTACGCAAGCCAAGAGGAAGTGACGGATACCGTGACTCGTGGCTTTGACGTGGTAGGCTGCACAATCCCTGAAATCGCCCCTACCACCGTGCCCCACTACATGCCCACGAACCACAAACCGAGCGTGGCTCTCAAGACCGACGGCAAGGACCTAAACGAAAGGATAACCACTGCACTAAAGGCTGCACGCAAACTCGACTGGACGGGCAAACTCACCATAAAGCATCTGGTAGAGATAGACATGCTCATGCGCAGTGGCGAGACGGCCGAGGACAAGCTCGACGAAACGCTGCGCGAAAAGCATCTCTTGGCGTTTGCCAGAAGAATGATGACTGCCATGAACCGCCTCACTGGTCTGGACGAAGGATTGATGCCCGTGGCGATGAAAGGTGGGCGCGGTGCCGAAAACATGATAAGACGCATAACTGAAAATCTCGAGATATGATACCAAAGACTTTTTCCGACCCGGAAACCAACAAGCATTACCTCACACTGCTGGCGCAATCGTTTCCAACCATTGCCGAAGCGAGCACGGAGATTATCAACTTGGAGGCCATACTCAACCTGCCAAAGGGCACAGAGCACTTTCTGGCCGATCTCCACGGCGAGAGCGAGGCTTTCCAACATGTGCTGAAAAACGCCTCGGGCAATATCAAGCGCAAGGT
>CAVHDN010000325.1:0-2591 GCA_963634315.1 Flexilinea sp.
GTGACGCTCGACGACGTGACCAGCGGCTTCAACATAGGCTGGCATATCTCCACTAAGGAAGATTTCAACCAAATGCTGGGTTTCTCAACCGAAGATGTGCGCGAAATGTTTACCTATTACCAGCAAAACGGGAAAATTCGCCCCGAAGCCGACATAGAGGCCGCCATCGAAGAGATGAAGCCGTGGTACGACAACTACTGTTTTGCCGAAGAGGCACTGGATACGCAGAGCCGAGTGTTCAACTGCGACATGGTGCTCTATTATCTGCGCAACTACATAAAGCGCGGCCAGGGTCCAAAGGAGATGATCGATCCGAACACAAAGACCGACTACAACAAGATGCGCAAACTCATACAACTCGACAAACTCGACGGCGACCGCAAGGGCGTCATACGCACCATTGCCGAGACGGGGCAGATTGTGGCAAAACTGGAAGAGACCTTCCCTGCCCACAAAATTACGGATCCGCTGATATTCCCCAGCCTGCTCTTCTATTATGGCATGCTCACCATCAAAGGCACACGCGGCGACAAGATGGTGCTCGGCATACCCAACAACAATGTACGCAAGCAGTACTATGAGTATCTGTTGGAGATGTATGAGGAGAAAGCACGACTGGACATCAACCGTCTGACAGACTATTATTACGACATGGCCTACAACGGCCAATGGCACGAGGGATTGCAGTTTATGGCTGATGCATATGCCAAGGTGTCGTCTGTGCGCGACTCCATAGAGGGCGAACGCAACCTGCAGGGGTTCTTCATGGCTTATCTCAATCTTAACAACTATTACTATACAGCACCGGAACTGGAGTTGAGCCACGGCTACTGCGACTTTTTCCTTTTGCCCAACCTGACGCATTATGCCTCCAAGCACTGTTATATTCTTGAACTGAAACTGCTTGCCAAGAAGGAGAAAGGCGAGACGGCAGAGGCTCACGAGGCAAGGGCTGAAAAGCAGTGGGCTGAGGCCGAAGAACAGATTAAGCGCTATGCAACAGCCCCTCGCGTGGAGGCACTGCGCCAAGGCACACAGTTGCACAAGATTATCATGCAGTTTGACGGTTGGAAGTTGAGGAGAATGGAGGAGGTGTAGGTTCGAAGACCTTCGCTCTATGACAACACAATAAGCCCCGAACCAAAAGGACTGAATGGCCTTTGGCTCGGGGCTTGTCGTTATTTTTAGTTTGCTTTGCCCATACAGGCACGCACAGTGTGGTGCCTATGGGCAAAGGATGTTAGAACTCGGCGTTCTTCGGCGTGCGTGGGAAAGGAATGACATCGCGGATGTTCTGCATACCCGTGACGAAGAGGATGAGACGCTCAAAGCCCAGTCCGAAGCCTGCGTGAGGGCATGAGCCATACTTGCGCGTGTCAAGATACCAGTCATAGGTCTGCTCACGCATGCCACGGCTCTCAATCTCGCCAAGCAACTTCTCATAGCTCTCCTCACGCACCGAACCGCCGATAATCTCGCCGATACGGGGGAAGAGCACGTCGGTACCCTGCATGGTCTTGCCGTCGGGGTTCTTCTTCATGTAGAACGACTTGATTTCGGCAGGATAGTCGGTCATGATGACAGGACGCTTGAAATGCTCCTCCACGAGATAGCGCTCGTGCTCGCTGGCCAGATCCATGCCCCAACCGGTGATGGGGAACTCAAACTTGTGGCCATCCGCTGCAGCCTTCTTCAGAATCTCGATGCCCTCGGTGTATGGAAGGCGCACAAAGCTCTCCTTGACCACACCTTCCAAGGTCTGCAGAAGCGTCTTGTCGACCATCTTGTTGAGAAACTCCAGGTCGTCCTTGCAGTTGTCCAAAGCCCACTGCACACAATACTTGATGAAGTCTTCCTCGAGATCCATCAGCTCATCCTTGTCCATGAAGGCCACCTCAGGCTCAACCATCCAGAACTCGGCAAGGTGACGGGGCGTGTTGCTGTTCTCTGCGCGGAACGTCGGTCCGAACGTGTAGATGGCACCGAGCGCCGTGGCGCCCAGCTCGCCCTCAAGCTGTCCGGAGACAGTGAGGTTGGTCTTCTTGCCGAAGAAGTCCTTGTCGTACTCCACCTGGCCGCTCTTGGCCACACGGTCCAGATCGAGCGTGGTCACCTGGAACATCTCGCCGGCACCCTCACAGTCGCTGGCCGTGATGAGCGGCGCATTGAAATAATAGAAGCCGTGCTCATGGAAATACTTGTGAATGGCGATGGCCATATTGTGACGGATGCGGAAGACAGCGCCAAACGTGTTGGTGCGCAGACGCATGTGCGCATACTGACGCATATACTCGAAGCTTTGGCCTTTCTTCTGCATGGGATAGTCGGAAGGACAGAGGCCATAGATTTCAATCTCGCTGGCCTGTATCTCACTGGTCTGACCCTTGCCTTGGCTCTCCACGAGCAGGCCCGTGGCGCGGATGCAGGCGCCGGTAGTGATGCTCTTAAGCTCGTCCTCACTGATCTTGGCCGGGTCCACGACGACCTGGATATTCTTGATGGTTGAACCGTCATTGAGGGCGATGAAGTCGACAGCCTTGCTACTGCGGTGCGACCGCACCCATCCCTTGACAGTGATCTCTTTGCCATAG
>CAVHDN010000326.1:0-2575 GCA_963634315.1 Flexilinea sp.
TCTTTGGCGCATTGGCACGTTCCAGACGCTCGGTACGCATCTTGGTGCGCATGTCGCCGAATATCACCGTGGCCATTTGTCCGTCTATGGCTTCTATGCGTCCCACTGTGGTCAGTCCCTTTATCCTCACCGTGTCGCCTTTGTCCAGAGGCTTTTGTGCCTGTTGCCTTAGCGAAGCGGTATCCTGCGCCTGTGTCTTTTGGCCTTGGGCTGACGCCTTCTCCTTCTTGCGCTTTTCCTTGCGCTCCTTGCGCTCTTGCAGTTGGCGCATCTTTCGCGCTATCAGTTCATCGTTGGCCTTCTCGTCAATGCTGTCCACGTCTTCCTTAAACGTCTTCAGTTCCTCCCTTGCCCGTTTGGTTTCCTCCTTCTCGGCTTGGCTCTCCTTTATCTTTCGTATGGTAAGCTCAATCCTTTTGTTGCTCTGGCTCAGAAGTTCCTCCGCCTGTTCCTTGGCGTGGCGCAGAATGTCCTTGCGGCTTTGCTCCAGTTCTTTTATGTCGTCCTCATACTTGGCAATGCGCTGTTCGAGCGTCTTCTCGTGCTGGTGTATGGTTTGACGCTTGCCCTCCCAGTAGCGTTTGTCGCGCACGATGTCCTGCAGATACTTGTCACTTTGTATATAATCGGAGCCTACGATCTCCGATGCATCTCTTATCACCTCCTCGGGCAGACCTGTCTTGCGGGCTATCTCTATGGCAAACGAACTGCCCGGGCGGCCTATGGCCAGCTGGAACAGTGGGCGCATCTCGTGGCGGTCGTAGAGCATAGCTCCATTGACCACACCGTCATGGTCTTCGGCAAAGTGCTTCAGGTTTTGGTAGTGGGTGGTTATCACCCCATATGCCTCCTTACGGCAGAACTGCATGAGCACGGCCTCGGCTATGGCACCGCCTATCTGTGGCTCTGTGCCGCCGCCGAACTCATCAATAAGCAGAATGGTGCGGCTGTCGGCCTTGCGTATCATGTTCTTCATGTTGGTAAGGTGGCTGGAATAGGTGCTGAGGTCATCCTCTATGCTCTGCTCGTCGCCAATGTCTATCATGATGTGGTCGAACACTCCCGTCTTCGACCTGTCGCCAATGGGGATGGACAGTCCGCATTGCAGCATGTACTGCAGCAGTCCCACCGTTTTCAGACACACCGACTTGCCTCCGGCGTTTGGTCCTGAGATAATGAGTATGCGCTTGTGGTCAGTAAGTGTTATGTCGAGCGGCACTACCGTCTTGCCCTGCCGTTCCAGTGTGAACTGCAACAGAGGGTGCTTGGCCTGTATCCAGTCTATGTGCGGATGGTCTTCCACCACCGGCTCAAACGCCTTTGTGTCTTCGGCCAGTGCAGCCTTGGCGTGTATGAGGTCGATGAGCGCGAGAAAGCGGTAGGAGTCGAGCACTTGTGGCACATGGGGACGCACGAGCTTGGCGAAGTCTGTTAGTATGCGCACCACCTCGCGCCTTTCCTCGCCCTCCAGTTCCCTCACGCGGTTGTTGGCCTCCACCACTTCGGAAGGTTCTATGAAGACCGTCTTTCCCGTGGCCGACTCATCGTGCACAATACCCTTTATGCGCCGCTTCAGTCCGGGCATGACAGGTATGACGAGACGCCCGTCGCGCATAGTCGGGGCCACGTCGCGCTCCACCAGACCGTCACTTTGGGCTGAGCGCAGTATGGAGTAGAGTGTCCTTGATATGCTGCCCTCCGTCCTTGCAAGGTCTGTACGTATGCGTTGCAGCTCAGGCGAGGCGCTGTCTTTTATTTTCCCGAACTTGTCCAGTATCTGGTCTATGCGTTGTATGAGTTGAGGAAACACGGCCACACCGTCGGCCAGGCGGTGCAGGGCAGGGTAGGGGTAGGCTATGTCATTGTCGTTTTCCGTCTCTTTGCTCCTGTTGAGGAATGCCACCATTGCGGCAATGGTCTCGAGCGAGCGGCGTAGGTCGAACAGCTCGCTCTCGTCCAAGTGTGTTCCTTCCAAGCGCAGACGAGCCACAGCCGCCCTCACGTCGAAGAGATATTGCATGGGGAAATCGTCGGCTTCTGCAAGCAGGCGACGGAACTCCCTCACCTGCGCAAGCCATTCGTTAACTGTCTCGGCGTTTGACGAGAATTGCATCTTGCGGGCCATCTCTTTGCCAAGTGAGCTCAAACACCGCTCCCTTAACAGATGGCGCACTTCGTTGAAGCCTGTCTTTGCTTCGAAGTTGTCTGGATAAATCACAGTGGAATAATGGTAACATTAATGATTGGCTTGCTAGTAGGAGCGCTTCTCCGAAGTGCGACCTCAGTACATTGGTCGCGTTTTCGTTTTGGTCGCAGTTCAGAGAACTGCTCCTACTAATCATGCACATTAGTGGTGTTCCGGCACTATCGCGAGATACACGAGGTCGTCGTCACCATCGTTGAACATGGCGTGACTGTGTCCCATGGGGCAGTAGTGCACGCTGCCTTTGCCTACGCTCTCTTTTGTGTCGTCATAGTCGAAATGGCCGGTGCCACTAATGATGAACACTATCTCGCTGTTTTGCTCGTGCTTGTGGAATCCGCTTGATGCGCCAGGCTTGAGTCGGCTCATCAT